>VEPM01000007.1 GCA_012026795.1 Candidatus Methanoperedens sp. | reverse complement strand
CGTGGTCGATTGATGTGGAAGGTGAATTCGTGAAGTTTGAGGTGCAGGATATTGATAATGAAGTGCATCCTGATCCGATTTTCGGGCATGAGGCGCAGGTGTATGTGAGGGAAGAAAAATTGACAAAGGATATTGTAACTAATTCATATATTGGATCCAATAAACCAATCCAGTTTAATTTCACTACAGGAACCTTCATCATCGTACCGCCGGGTAAATTAGCAGGAATAGGAGATAAAGAGGGAGATATTATCGAAGAGTCCCCGGGATTTAAGGTGATATAATGAAAATTAGAATATCAATATTGTTTTTTTTAATAGTTTTATTTTTGGTTATTCAAATAGCATCAGCTGAAGAAAATGAATATGGTATCGTTAGAGCATGGTTTAACGGACAAAATGCTACTGTAGAAACAATAAATGGCATTAAACTTAAAATTGGACAACCTATTGAGGTAAAGGTTGAAGTAATTTCAAAAATTAAAGGCGACACTTCATTAAAATTGAAAGAACCAGGAGTAACTAAGGCTTTTGATGTTTTAAGTGGACCAAGTCAAGAGGAAGAATGGCTAACAAACATGAATATAGAATCTGGTTGGTCAAAAACATATACTTGGAAATTAGTCCCTAATGGAGCTTGGAAAGGCGGAAACGCACCTATAAACATAGTGGTTCAATTCAATAAAGGAATGAATGATAAAACCATCCAATTCACCATCGCTAACCCCTACATCCTCGATGAGCAGTACTCCGGCGCCGCCACGACTCCCGCGCCGGAAATAACAGGAACTGGCGCTCCGGCGAAAGAGACGCCGTTTCCTTCAGTGGTGTTTACGCTGGCGATCTTGCTTGCTATCTCGTGCCGGAGGCGCGGATAAATTGAACCTATCCTGAAAATAAACGATTATATTTGGAAATGAGAAGCAGGCAAATAGGGATGCAGTAAAGTTCCTGTCCCGCGGATTCAAATTGCCGTTTGCTGTGAGTATGAGGGCATACCATGTGGATGAGAATATGCTGTGTTGAGTAAATTTTCAGTGATCCAGTATTTTTCTCTACGCTTATACCCCAACGTTATGAAGATTATCTGCAGATCGTGAATCCTGTAATGGTTCACTTTCCCTTGCCAGGCGGAACATGTGGCATATATGGGGTGGGAATGAACTCAACAGAAGGTCGGCGCATGCCCGATTGCTGGTATAGTTCCATGAGTTCATAGACTTCCATGGGCATCTGGTCATTGACCGGCAAACCCAGTTCTTTTGCCTGCTCAAAATCAATCGGATAATCATGCGTCCACCGTCCTTCGCTGAGCATCCTTGCAAGTTCTGAGGCTTTTTCAGGAGTATTGTGTTCAAGCAGCAGGGAATATACTGCATTATATACCTGGTCAATAGCCTTTTTTGCCACATCACCAAGAATGAGCGTCTGGTCATTCCTGTTAGGATTTGGCTGCTCCAGTGCCTTCAGGATTGAAACCGCGGGATAGTACCCCTGCGGCCCGCCAAGCTGCGGATCGACCGGGCCCAGGACTGCATTTGGGTCCATGACAATCTCATCGGCTGCCATAGCTATCAGGGAACCGCCGGACATTGCATAATGAGGGATAAAAACAGTTACTTTTCCTTTGTGGCGTTTAAGGGCGCAGGCTATCTGCTCAGCAGCAAGCACAAGTCCGCCCGGCGTATGCAGAACAAGGTCGATTTGCATATCAGGCGGTGTCATGCGTATAGCCCGAAGTATGGCCTCAGAATCCTCAATATCTATGTACCGGGCAAGCGGAAATCCGAAGAAGCTCATGACTTCCTGCCTGTGTATCATACTGATTACGCGGCTATTGCGTTTTGTCTCAATAGAACGCATGATCATCTGACGCTTTGACAGAAGTATCCGCTTTTGTAATACAGGTATAAAGAATGAAATAAATATGAGTATCCACAGGATGTCCGTGATATTGATATTGAAACTATCCAGAATCGCCATATAGTCACCTGTTTATCATTTTATAATTCTATGCAAAATTTCCATTAGTTTATTATCTCACTTCCAAGAGTTTATAATTTATCCTGACTCCCTCTATCCCCCACTTTTATCATAATCAATCATTTCATTCGTATTAATACGAACCAAAATCTTTATTACTGTACATATCATTTACATGAATTGTAAATATGACCCGACAAAGCAGGAGAAAAACAACTGATAAGCTGCATTGCACATTCAGCGCAATTATTGATATGTTCCAGAGTAAAGTAACATGATTAATAATTATGCTCCATTATTAATAATGAAGTTGTATTAATAATAATTCATCTCTGCATCGTTAAAAATAGAAAGATTTAAAACCAATCAATCCCTCTCAATATAAAAAAACGTTACAAACAAATTAAATCTGATGGGTACAAAATGAGTAACGCACAATCATGTTATCAGTGTGGTAAATGCACATCCATATGCCCCATGCGGCGAGTGTCAAGAACATCTCCTCGAAGCTCCATTTACAATGCTAATATCTATGGGCTTGAGACACAGGATCTCTGGACATGCCTGACATGCGGATTATGTCCGCAGGAATGTCCCCAGCAGGTGGATTTCCTGGGTTTTATCAGGGACGAACGGCAGGGAAAACAGCCTCTTTCTATTGCGCATCTTGGCGTGTTCACTGAGCTTGCTGAGTTGAGTTCAAAACTCAATGGGAACACTGCTGCTAATATTACTGCTAAATCCGGCGATTCAAAAATCGGATACTTTCCCGGCTGCGTGGACTCACTTGATTTATTCCTGCATGATGTCAAAACCAATTTCGGGGAAATAACAACTTCATCTGTCAGGCTCCTTGAAAAACTGGGTATGAAACCCCAGGTCCTGAATATGAAATGCTGCGGCCATGATGTCCTCTGGCAGGGAAAAAAAGATGCCTTTGATGGCCTTAAGGCATATAATAAAAATTACATAAAGGAAAGCGGTATAGATACCCTTGTAACAAGCTGCGCCGAATGCTACCGCACTTTTTCAAAGGATTATGACCTGGGGATAAAAGTAGTTCATACATCACAGCTCTGGGATAAACTGGGATTGAATATCAATGCTGATGTTACATATCATGACCCTTGCAGGCTGGGAAGGCACATGGGAGAATTTGATGCGCCGCGAAAAGCGCTCGTCTCAAACGGTGTCACGCTAAAAGAGATGGAGCATTCAAAGGAAAAAGCCCTGTGCTGCGGTGTGAGCAATTTCATGAACTGCAATGAGCAGACAAAAGCGCTTCGGATTGCAAGGATGAATGAGGCTGAGGCAACAGGCGCAAAGACCCTTATCACCACATGTTCAAAATGCCTTGCTCATTTTAATTGCCTGAAGAGTGAAAAAGATGCGGTAAAGAAGTATGATTTTGATGTTGTTGACCTTAGCGTATTCCTCGCAAGACAACTGGAGGCGGGAAAATGATTAAATCAAGCGATCTTGATCCGAATTTCAAATATGAGATATCAAATGAACCAGGCGGTGAAAATATAAAGAAATGCTTTAACTGTACAGGTTGTACGGTTGGCTGCCCGGTTATGGAAATAGATAAAACATATAATCCGCGCATGATAATCCGGAAAGCCCTTCTTGGAATGAGAAAGGAAGTCCTGACCGATGATTCGTTGTGGCTCTGCGCCTCATGTTATATCTGCTATGAACGCTGCCCGCAGGATGTTAAAATAACCGAAGTGATAGGAGCAATAAGGGCGATAGCCCAGCGCGAGGCAAAAGCCGGGAAAATTAAGCTCACAAATGAAAAACCACTGTTCGATCATCTGTTTATTGATTCTGTAAAAAGTAATGGCAAATGGTATGAAGCAGGGGTCAGCGGCACATTCATGCTTAAAACAAAAGGTATCGGAGGAGCAATCGGGTATGCTCCTATGGGATTTGAATTATTCAAAAAGAGAAAATTGAGTATCCTGCCCCATAAGATTAAAGGAACAAAAGAAATAAAGCGCATTTTTGAGGAAGTGGAGAAGAAATGAAGCTTGCTTATTATCCCGGATGCACGCTTCATGGCACAGCGCGCGAATACGATGCTTCCACAAAGGCTGTTTGTAAGGCAGCAGGCGTTGATCTTGTCGAGATCGATGACTGGAACTGCTGCGGCGCACTTGAAGCCATATTTGATAAAGAATTATCGATGGGTCTGTCCGCACGCAACAACTTCAAAGCCCAGAAAACAGGTCTTGACCTTGTGATCCCGTGCAGTATATGCTCACACAATCTTTCAAGAGCAGACACTGCTTTGAAAAATAATGAAGCCTTCAGGGCAAAGATCGAAAGAGCCCTTGATGAAAAATACAAAGGCGTAAAAATAAAACACCTGCTGGATGTCATGGTAAATGATATAGGAACAGATACGATATCCAAAAAATTCACAAAATCATTAAAAGGCATAAAAGCGGTTGCTTATTATGGCTGCCTTCTTGTGCGGCCCTCTGAAGTTTCAAAATTCGATAATCCTGAAAATCCCATGTCTCTTGATAACCTGATCAAATCAACAGGCGCAGATTGTCTTCCTTTCACCCAGAAAACAAAATGCTGCGGCGGGAACCTACTTATGAGCAAGCAGGATTACGCATTCCTCCTCACGAAAAAGTTATTCGATGAAGCAAAAGCAGCTGGCGCAAATTGCGTTGTTGTGGCATGTCCCATGTGCCATATGCTGCTTGACGGCCAGCAGACAATGATCGAGAAGGCCAATAATATTGTTATCGATATGCCTGTCCTTTATTTTACACAGCTTATCGGGCTTGCCATGGGTATTAGCGAAAAAGAGCTTGAGCTTGATAAGAATATGGTGCCAACTTCTAAGCTAATCGGATCGATCGGAAAGGGAGAAACAAAACTGGAAGTAAAAGCTAAACCGGAAGAAGCGGAGGCTGCAGAATGAAAGGCTCGGTAGCTGTAGTGGGCGGGGGCATCGCCGGAATACAGGCAGCTCTTGATCTTGCTGACAGCGGTTTTAAGACTTATCTCATAGAATCAAGGCCAAGCATAGGCGGGGTAATGTCACAGCTTGATAAAACATTCCCCACAAATGATTGCGCCATGTGCATCCTATCCCCAAAACTTGTGGAAACTGCAAGGCATCCTAATATTGAATTACTCGCTTATAGCGATGTTAAATCCATCAGCGGCAAAGCAGGTGATTTCAAAGTTAAAGTGATAAAGAAAGCGCGCTATGTTGATGAAACAAAATGCACAGGCTGCGGATCATGCACTGAAAAATGCCCATCAAAAGTCCAGGATGAATATAATGCAGGAATGAGTAAGCGCAAATCCATTTATATCCCGTTTGCACAGGCGATACCCAGGATTGCCACGATTGATGCTGCCCACTGCATGTTCCTCACAAAAGGCAAATGCGGAGTATGCAAGAAAGTTTGCGGCCCAAAAGCTGTGGACTATGAACAAAAAGATAAAGAGATCGAATTAGATGTAGGTTCAGTTGTGCTTGCCACAGGTTTTAAGCCATTTGACCCCTCCATTCTCAAGAATTACAGGTTTGATCATCCTGATGTGATCACATCACTGCAGTTCGAGCGCCTGCTCAGCGCAAGCGGCCCGACACAGGGACACGTCACAAAACAATCTGATGGCAAGGTCCCGAAAAATATTGCTTTCATCCAGTGCGTGGGCTCACGGAATCCGCACATCGACAGGAAGCACTGCTCTTCAGTGTGCTGCATGTACGCAACCAAGGAATCCATAATTGCAAAAGAACATGACCCTGGACTCAATATTACTATTTTCCACATCGATATAAGGGCCTATGGCAAGAATTTCGAGGAATTCTACAACAGGGCGCAAAGAGAGTATGGTATCAAATACATCAACTCCCGCCCTCCCGAAGTGATCGTGGGCGCAAATAATGCCCTTTCCCTGAAATATGAGGATTTCAAGACAGGCGGCCTTGTGACGCAGGATTTTGATCTTGTTGTTCTCTCGATCGGGCTTGATCCTGCCGATTCAACCCGCGCGCTTGCACAGTCATCTGGTATTGAGCTTGATGATTTCGGGAATATCGCTACAAGAATAGAGAGCCCTGTTGAGTCAAGCGTTCCAGGCATATATGTATGCGGCGTGGCACAGGGACCAAAGGATATCCCTGATACCGTGGCACAGGCAAGTGCTGCCGCATCAAAAGCCGCAGCTCTCCTGTCAGGTGAACGCGGGACGCTTATCAAGGAGAGAAAATTCCCTGATGAAAAACAGCTTTCACCAGAGCCGCGCATAGGGGTATTTGTGTGCCACTGCGGAATAAATATCGGAAGCGTTGTCAATGTTCCAGGCGTTGTGGAATATGCCAGAACCCTTCCTGGTGTAACGCATGCGCGGGAGATGCTGTATGCATGCTCCTCTGATTCCCAGGCCGCAATAAAAGATGCGATCGCAAAAAATGACCTGAACCGCGTGGTAGTTGCGTCATGCACGCCGCGCACTCATGAGCCTTTATTCCAGAATACATGCCGTGAGGCAGGACTCAATCCATATTTGTTCGAACTTGCCAACATCCGCGAGCATTGCTCATGGGTTCATTCAAAAGAAAAAGAGAGAGCTACCGAGAAAGCAAAAGGCATCGTGCAGATGGCAGTCGCAAAATCCGCTTTATTCCAGCCGCTTTATAAACAGCAAGTTTCGCTCATTAATAAGGCAATAGTACTTGGCGGCGGTGTTGCTGGCATGACTGCTGCGCTTGATATAGCCAATAATGGTTATAATGTGACAATCATCGAAAAAGAAAAAGAGCTTGGCGGGATGCTTCGTGAAATGACGGAATTGTATGATGGTAAGAAGCCTGCTGATGTGTTAAAAGAACTTACAGGCAAAGTACATGGAAATAAAAATATCAACGTAATAAATGAGGCAAAACTCCTCGTAGTCGAAGGTTATCTTGGCAACTTCAAAGGAGTTGTCCTTGCAAACGGAAAGGAGCTAACACTTGATTTTGGGGCAGCAGTGGTTGCTACCGGAGCCCGGAACTTTGAACCATCGGGATTGTTCAATTATGGCAGAGATCCCCGTTTGGTCACGCAGGCGCAACTTGAAAAGATGCTCGGTAAGGGCATCAGTGCGAATAATATTACGATGATACAGTGTGTCGGAGCCCGCAACAAAGAACGGGAATACTGCGGTAGAACGTGCTGTGTGGATGCTGTCAAGAACGCAATAAGAATAAAGAAAGCAAATAGCAAAGCAAATGTCTTTGTCCTGTACCGGGACATGAGGACATATGGCGTGATGGAAAAACTCTATGAAAATGCCAGGGATACTGGAGTAATATTTATTAAATACGAAGCTGATAATCCGCCGAAAGTAGAGGGCGGGTCGGTTTTAGTACATGATCCAATGCTCAACCAGGAGATTGAACTGGCAAGCGACCTTGTGGTCCTGAGCACGCCGCTTGTTGCCGGGGAAAACGAAGAAATAAACCAGCTTTTCAAGATACCGCTTGATAAGAACAAATTCTTCCTTGAAGCGCATCCCAAACTGCGGCCGGTGGATTTCGCGACTGATGGCATATTCCTGTGCGGAAGCGCACAGGCTCCAAAACTCATGGATGAAGCCATATCGCAGGCAAGTGCCGCAGCATCGCGTGCCTGCACAATTCTTTCGAGGAAATTCATTGAAACCGAAGGCGCAGTATCAGTTGTGAACGAAGCCAAATGCATTGGCTGCGGCACATGTGTTGCAGCCTGTCCCTATAGTGCCCCTTCATTGTATGATGCGACCGTGAAAGCAGAAGAGGTCACATACACCACAAAGAAATCAAAAATAAACGCAGCATCCTGCAAAGGTTGCGGTTCATGCGCAGCCGCCTGCCCGGCCGGAGCTATCACTGCGCAGCATTTCTCCTCAAAAGAGATTGGCGAAGCTATTGACGCTTTCGATAAGGGTGTTAAGAGCATTTCAATTGAAAAAGGCATCGTGGAGGTGACAGTATGAGCACTGAAGCGGCAGCAGGAACACCAAAACCAGAGGGCTGGGAACCGAATATCCTCGCTTTTTGTTGTAACTGGTGTTCATACGCAGGCGCTGACCTTGCAGGCGTGAGCAGGTTCCAGTATCCGCCAACTGTTAAAGTCCTGCGTGTTATGTGTTCGAGCAGGGTTGAACCGGCATTCATTTTAAAGGCATTGAAAGATGGAGCTGACGGCGTTCTTGTGGCCGGATGCCATATCGGGGACTGCCATTATATTGATGGAAATAAGAATGCAGAGGTCAGGATAAATAATACTAAAAAAGCGCTGGAAAAACTCGGATTCGATAAGAGGCTCAGGCTTGAGTGGATATCTGCCAGTGAAGGATTGCGATTCTCAGAAGTTATTCGAAATTTTACAGAAGAGATAAAGAAACTGGGACAAAATCCAGTGAAAAAACCGCAGATAAATGCGGATGAACGCAGATTGAATGCATCGGCGGCTAATGTTCAAGGAAGTGAAGTTAAATGAGTGATAATAAGGGCGATGAGAAACCTGTTGAATCAAAGGTTGATCAGGAAGAAAAACGGGTTGGAGTATTTGTTTGTGAATGCGGCGTAAATATCGGAGGTGTCGTAAATACTAAAGCAGTGGCCGAATATATAGGAACGCTGCCTGGCGTAAAAGTAACATCCGTTAATAAGTTCACATGTTCTGACTCAGGCCAGGCTGATATCCAGTCTAAAATAAAAGAACACAACCTAAACCGTGTGGTAGTTGCAGCATGTTCTCCCAAGACGCATGAACCGACATTCCGTGCCTGTATTGAAGAGATGGGTTTGAACCAGTATTTCCTTGAATTCGTAAATATCAGAGATCATTGCTCCTGGATCCACATGTGGGAGAAGGAGAAAGCCACCGAGAAAGCAAAAGATCTTATTCGCATGGGAACTGAACGTGCCAAGCTGCTTGAACCCCTTCAGGCAAGCGAGGTACCTGTAACTGATAAGGCTCTTGTCATCGGTGCGGGTGTTGCGGGAATGCAGTCAGCCCTTGACCTTGCTGATATGGGTTTCCAGGTTTATCTTGTGGAGAAGGAGCCTTCAATAGGCGGAAGGATGGCTCGATTTGATAAAGTATTCCCGACGAATGACTGTTCGATATGCATCCTTGGTCCCAAGATGGTAGAAGTCGCGCGTAATAAGAATATCAAGATAATGAGCTATTCAGAAGTGAAAGCAGTAGATGGGTATGTAGGTAATTTCAATGTGAAGATCGAGCATAAGCCCAGGTATCTCGATGTCGCCAAATGTACAGGCTGCGCCAAATGCAGCGAAGTATGCCCTGTTGAAGTTCCTTATGATTTCAATGAAGGCTTCGGCACACGCAAAGCGATATACGTCCCATTCCCGCAGGCTGTTCCTCTTCGAGCCCTTATTGACAAAGAGAACTGCATCAACTGCAAGGCATGCGCAAAAGCATGCCAGAGCGGGGCAATAAACTATGATATGCAGACTTCATATACTGACCTTAATGTTGGTGTAATTATAGGAGCAGTGGGTTTCAAGACATATGACCCGGAGCCAAAGCACGATTTCGGATACGGGTTATATGATAATATTATTACTGCTATGGAATTTGAGAGGCTTCTTAATGCAGCCGGGCCAACCGGGGGCCACGTTGTGCGCCCATCGGACTGCAAAGAGCCAATACGCGTGGGCTTCGTTAACTGTGTGGGTTCGCGCGATAAAGCTACGAATATTTACTGCTCAGGTGTGTGCTGCATGTACACGATAAAGAACGCGCAGCTGCTTAAGGAGAAGCGCCCGGAGACAGATCATACTATAATGTATATCGATATCAGGACACCTTTCAGGGCATACGAGGAATCATATAACAGGTCGCGAAACCTTGGTGTTAAATTCCTGCGCGGAAGACCTGTGGAAGTGAAAGAAGACCCTGTTACAAAGAATATCAAGGTGCGGGTCGAGGATACACTTGCTGGTGAAATGAGGAATCTTGAATTCGATCTTCTTGTACTTGCAACCGGCATTGTCCCAAATGAGGGCATAGGCCAGATACAGCAATTATTAAAATTATCAAAAGCAGCAGACGGCCTTTTGATGGAAGCTCATCCAAAATTAAAACCAGTTGATACCACTATCGATGGCGTATTCCTTGCTGGCTGCGCTTCAGGTCCCAAGGATATTCCATACGCAGTATCCCAGGGCAGCGCATGCGCAGGCCGCGCCACCATTTTGCTCAAGAACAAGAAAGCAATAACAGAAGGTATTACTGCTGTTGTTAATCCCGATGTGTGCGTGGGCTGTAATGTGTGCATCCCAATGTGCCCGTTCCAGGCTATCAAGTTTGATGAAAAAGCCGGAAAGGCGAATGTTGTAAAAGCGCTCTGTAAAGGATGCGGGACATGTGTGGCAGCATGCCCGACTGGCGCGCTTGAGCAGAGCCATTTCAAGAATAAACAGATACTTGCCCAGGTCAAGAACGTGTTTAAGTTCCAGGAGGTAGCGGCATGAGCGCAGAAGCTTCCACAGCCACAACTACAAAAACCGATGGCTGGGAACCCAAAATCGTGGCCTTCTGCTGCAACTGGTGTTCATACGGGGGCGCAGATAGCGCAGGGATGGGAAGATTCCAGCAGCCGGCTTCAGCAAGGATCATACGTGTCATGTGTTCAGGCAGGATCGACCCGCTGCATGTGTTCAATGCATTCCTGGAGGGCGCAGATGCGGTACTTGTGACAGGATGCCATATCGGCGACTGCCATTATGTTAACGGTAACGACAAAACAAAAATAAAATACAAATATCTTGAGAATGTGGCGCATGAGCTTGGTATTGAAAAAGAGAGGCTCCAGCTTAACTGGATATCGGCAAGCGAAGGCGAAAAGTTCGCAAATTTCATCCGTGATGTGACTGCCCAGATAAAGAAGCTCGGGCCGAGCCCCTTAAAACCTGAGGGGGTGGCGTAATGCAAAAAGGCGAGATATATGTTGGATGGTCAACAAAAGAAGATGTAAGAAAGCGCGGAGGCTCAGGGGGTCTTGTTACTTCCATGCTGGCTGCTGCTCTTGAAAAAAAGTTAGTTGATGCTGTTGTTGTATTAAAGAAAATAAATGAGTTTGAGGCTGTTCCTGTCATCACTTCTGATGTGAATGAAGTATTGAATT
The DNA here is from genome assembly GCA_012026795.1 of Candidatus Methanoperedens sp. NCBI lineage: Archaea > Methanobacteriati > Methanobacteriota > Methanomicrobia > Methanosarcinales > Candidatus Methanoperedentaceae > Candidatus Methanoperedens > Candidatus Methanoperedens sp. The sequence continues at coordinate 161,358 of VEPM01000007.1, read as the reverse complement.
CAGCGGGTTCATTGCACTCAGTCCCGAGCAACTTTGCAAAGCTGATCGCGAACAGGAACTTAAAAGTTGCACTTCCCGCAAAAGGATGTGATGTACGCGGGATAATCGAGCAGGGAAAGCGCAATGCGATTAACCTTGATAATACCTTCATCGTAGGATTGAACTGCGGCGGCTCGATGCATCCGGTTGTTACCCGTGAGATGCTTGAAGTTATGTACAAGATAAAGCCGGAAGATGTCCATGGCGAAGAAATCGAGAAAGGAAAATTAATTTTTGAGACAAAAGACGGGAAAGAAAACGCCATTACCATTGATGAGCTTGAAGAAAAAGGGTATGGAAGGCGTGAAAGCTGCCGATATTGTACTATAAAGGTCCCAAATAATTCTGATATTGCATGCGGTAACTGGGGCGTTACAGGGGACCTTGCTGGAAAAGCCACATTTGTTGAGATTAACTCGGAAAAAGGCGCTACGCTTTTGCAGAATGCAGTTGATGCCGGATATGTGCAGGTGCAGAAGCCGGATGAGAAGGGTGTTGCGATGCGCGCCAAGATAAAAGGCGTGATGGAAGGCCTTGGCCAGAAATGGAAAGCGAAAGTATTCGTGCCGATCGAAAACGGTAGGCTTGAATATTTCAGGAAAGAACTTGAAAACTGCATTGACTGCGGCGCATGCAGGGCTGTATGTCCCACATGTTCCTGCGGTGAAGTTTCAAAGTGCACAGAGTATCATTCCAGAAGCGATGCTTATAAGATGTCGATGTATCACCTCGTTCGCTTTTTGCACCTTGCAGATGCATGTATCGGGTGTGGCCAGTGCAGTGACGTATGCCCGGTTGATATTCCGCTTACAAGATTATACAGGAGATTTGCAAATCCTGTGCAAGAGCAGTTGAAATATGAGCCAGGGATGGATATGCGAAAGCCTCCCTATTTCGAGGTGAAATTAAATGAGTGAATATAATCAATTTATTGAATACAGACCACAGATAAGTAAAGATAAATGCACAGGTGAGCTGGATTTACGTTTGGGAGAAGGGATGTTGAATACAGAAGCTATAAAAAATGCTCCAGGATTAACTCCTTTGAGATTTGTTAATGAAATCGCTGATAAGGAAATTTCAGTCATAGAAGAAAACAAGGAACAAAAGAGCTTTTCAGAAATATCTGTACCTCTCACTGGCGAGACATTGAAATATTCATCAGGATTAAACACTTTACATCCATTTGAAATTCATAATATGAATCCGGATCGCGATTTTGCGCGCCGGGGATTCCCGGCCGCAGAAAGTACATGGAGAACTTCTTCAGGATTGACTCCATTGCGTCCTGGAAGCAAGATAAATAGAATACGGGTGATTGAATGAGCGATAATGTTTATTCAACAATATGCCCTGGCTGCAATTTCGGCTGCGGATTATATATCCGGGAAAATGACGTCCTGAAAGTTGATTTCAGGAAATCATCACCTGCTAATGCCGGGAAACTGTGCAGGTTCGGGATGAGTCTTCCACGGTTCTATAAGCCGGTAAAGTCAATGGTGGACAACAGGGAAACAACACTTGATGAGGCTGCAAAGGAAGCTGCAAAGAGAATTTCAGAAAGTAAGGGTTTTGTTGCATTTCTCTCAACTGGCAATACCACAGGTGAAGAACTTCTTGCATTCCAGAAAATAGCTGGATCATATTTATGCACAGGTGCGAATTTTGAGGCGCTTCCGAAGGATGTATATCAGACTATAAGTGTGGGAATTCCTTACAGCGAAATCGAGGCTGCGAAGCACATCGTGCTTTTAATTGACCCATATGAGCAGTATCCCCTGATCGTACGGCGCCTGCTTTCTGCGAAGAATAAAGGCGCAAAAATAACATCAGTCTGGTGGAAAGACCTGCCTCTTGCAAATGAAAATATCAGGCTGAATGATATCTCAAAATTGCAGATCACAAAAGATTCGGTGATTATTGCTGATTTCCATCCTTTCTCTGATATTGAGCAGGTTAAAAGCGTCCTGGCACTGGCAAAAAACGCAGGAGCAAAAGTTATGTTCCTCAAGCCATTTGCGAATTCAACCGGCGCATATATACTGGCAAAGGATGCAAAACAGAAACCGCTTTTACAGCTTGTTGATGACATTAATAAAGGAACGATCAAGACGCTTTTTGCTCTTGAATCCGATCCATCAGTGTTGATGCCGCCTGAGACCCTTTCAAAGCTCACCAACCTGATAATCCAGACAGGACAGGAGGTTTCTGCAAAAGTGAACATCATTATTGCACATGAACCGCTTTACAAGAAAAAAGGCACGCTTATTAACAACGAGGGAAGGGCGCAGGCACTGGGCGGCGTAGGGACAAACGGGCTTGACGCGCTCGGGATTATTGCAGGCTCCAAATTTGATTTTAATGCACTTCATGAATCAATAAAAAAGGCGATCGGCATCACGGCAGTCGATGAATTTACGATCCCGAAATATGATAGGGCCGCATACGGTGCGATACAGGCAGCGCCAAAACCACTGGAGACAAAGCCTGTGCTTATTGATGTGTATAATCCTTTCATGTGGAATAATCTGGAAGATGACAATGATTTTGTGGAACTGAACCTGAACACCGTGAGGGCGCTCAAGCTCTTTAAGGGCGGTACGTTAAAAATAAAACCAGATGGCAGCGCTATCGAAAAGAAATTCAGGGTGGCGCCGGTGCAGGATAATATTTTGCTCACAGGGAAAAGGTTCGGGATAGAGAAGGGAACTATTACGCCAGTTGAAATATCGAGGTGATGGGAATGGCAGAAGCAGCAAAGAAAGCAGTAAAAAATGAAAAGCCAAAGATCGATGATAAGGCAGCAAAAGAAGCCGCAAAGACCACGTTGCAGGCACTTGCTCAGACAGATGCTCAGAAGGCAGCGACAGTCAAAGCGTCATCTGCGGTGCAGAACGTTCAAAAATCCGAAGCTAAACCTGCGACGCCAAAAGTTGAAGCTGTAAAGGCTGAGCCAGCAAAACCGACCGCGCCTGAAGCCAAAAACGAGGCGCCAAAAGCTGATGCTGCAAAGGCAGAACCTGCACCTGAAATAAAAACAGAAGCTTCAAAAGCAGTAAAGAAGGAAGACCCCAGCAAGGAATTTGTTGATAGCATTATGGCTGAGATGGCGCTTAAGGGCGCATCAAAGAAGAGGCTCATAAAGATGCTGGGCGAGCAGTTCAATTTTGATAAGCAGAAAGTGATTTTCAAGCTCAAGCGGGCACTGATAAGCGAGAGGTATGCGGCGGCGCATGCTGAGGCGGGGCATTAAACCTTTTTTTGATTAACTCCTCCTCATTTCAAGCTTGTTTCAACATACTTTTTAACTCAGCAATATTTTCTTTTATATGATTCTCTAATTCCTCTATTTTATCCAATATGACCTCAGGTTTTTCATAGGCAACTTCCTCATATTCAATCTCTTTGTACTTTGAGATTGAAAGGTCATATCCATTCTCTTTAATTTCATTAAAAGGAACAAAGAAGCACTTTCCTTTCCTATCAACAGGATTTTCTTTTTCCCGATTCCTGAACTTCTGGATAATATCAGTTATATCCCCTTTCCCATCTATGAAATTCCTTTTATCATCAAGCGAAAAACCGTCTGCGTCCATATCATAGAACCAGACTTTCCCGGTTTTATCTCCTTTTATGAAAATAAGAACCGCAGTTGATACGCCAGCATACGGTTTGAAGACCCCGGAGGGCATGGATATGATAGCTTCAAGCTGGCATTTTTCAAGCAAAAGCTGCCTCAGCTTTTTGTGCGCATTTGAAGTCCCGAACAGCACTCCGTCTGACACTATGACCCCGCATTTTCCTCCGATTTGAAGAAGGGTCATCATTCTTTCTACAAAGAGAAGTTCAGTCTTGGTAGTTCCAACAGTCAGATGGTCGTTTATATCGCCTTTATCGATGCTGCCTTTAAATGGCGGATTGGCAAGCACCACAGTATATTTGTTCTCTTCGGTGAAGCGTTTGGATAATGTATCGGTAAGTGTTATTTTAGGAGTCGCAATGCCGTGAAGCACCATATTCATGAGGGATATTCTTACCATCGTGGAATCAAAGTCAAATCCGTAGAATGAACTCCACAGCATGTCCCATGCTTTCTTGTCGGTTATTTTGTCGCCATAAAGCCCGTAATACTGCCCTTCATCATCCTCATGCACCATCTCAGAGCTTGTATGCTTCCTGATTATGTACTCATAGGCGTTAATAAGAAAACCCGCAGTTCCGCAAGCAGGATCACAAATCCTGTCCCCGATATCAGGGTCAACAAGTTCCACGATCATCCCGATTATATGCCTTGGCGTCCTGAACTGGCCATTCTTTCCAGCAGTCTTGAGCTCGGAGAGGAGGTATTCGTAGATGTCGCCCTGCGTGTCCCTGTTCTGCGCTGTAATGTTGAGCTCATCAAGTATTGCAACAGCCTCCTGGAGCAGAGAAGGCTTGGGTATAATGAAAACCGCATCCTTCATGTGCTCCGAAAAGAGCGTTTTTTCCCCATCGTGTATGTTCTTGATAAATGGAAAAACAATGTCTCTCACATGTGTAAGCATCTTTTCCGCCGGATAGTGTTTCCAGCTTGACCACCTGCAATCCTCATGATTCTCGAAAACTGATATATAGGGCTGCTTTTTTGCCTGAGCCTTCTTCTGCTCCGCAGCATCCATATCCTCAAGGCGCTTCATGAATATCAGGTATGACATCTGCTCGATGGATGAGAGGGGATTCGATAAGCCACCACTCCAGAATTTATCCCAGAGGGCGTCTATTTTGGATTTGAGTTCAGGGGCAAGGCGCATTTAATCAGTTCCTTTTTACTAAATTTCATCTTAGCAATAATTTTCTCTGTTCCTGGCTGAATTCCATATAATCATATTTATTTAATGAAAACATTATGTTTTTAATATCGTCCACGCTAATTAATTCTATTTCCTTGCAAAGAAGTAAAAACGAAACAATATCCAGCACTTTAATTCTTAAATCTTCAGCGAACTCACCTGCTTTTTTATCGTTGGTAAGAAGAATCGAATTCGTTTCTAAAGCATATGAAATCGATTCGAGTTCTCCTTTTCCCAATTTTGATGATTGAACATTTTTATGCAGCTTATCTATTCTAATGAGCTCGATTTTTTCCATACGTTCAACTAAACGATCGAAAAACGGAGCTTTTGTGAGTTCTTCAAAAACAGCTTGCGTAACGCATAATTTATCCGTTTCCATTGCTTCATAAATTAGTCCCACTCGATTGATCTTGAAAAATGCACTTAAAAAGTCGGTATCAACGACGGTTTGCATTAATTGCCCCGAAGTATTTTGAGCACAGCCTTCGCACGACCTTTTGTCTTTGGAATAGATGCGCCAACCTTACGTTTTATCCCGTGATCTGATAGGATTTTTTTCATCTCTTCAATACTTGTACCAACGATCTCTGCGGCCTTTCCGAGTGAAATCTCTTCTTTTTCATATAGTTTGCAGGCTATTGCAATTCGCAAATTCCTGTTAGCAGAAAGCATTGTATTTATCGCGTCAAGTATGAAGTCTTTCTTGTCTTTGTACAATCCAAGTTCATGGATTACATCTAATTCCTTCGCGATATTTGGCGGTGGTGTAAAACGTATGGCTTCTGACATGTTTTAAATATAAAATATGATTACTTGTTTATTAAGTATTTGGAACATCAAAAATGATAAACTCCTAATGTCTTATATTTCCCCCCTGAACGCCTTCTGCACCAGGGCACTGAACAAGTCCTCTATCTGCTGCTTTGATTGAGCCTGAGATTGGCGCATGGCTTCGACTTTCTCGACGAGGCGGGCGAATTGTTGCTGGATGGGGAGGGGAGGGAGAGGAATCACATAATTCTTAATAATCTCACCATTAAGGTTTGGTTGATTTCCACCACGTCCTAAATTCCTTAGATTATCATATGAATTCCTTAATAATTCAAAAAGATAGACACTATCATATTTTTGATTAGGTTTAAGAACACAACATGCTTGATTCGTAGCTGCATCAATCTCAAGTAGACCTACATTTCCTCTGGTTTTTCCTTGACCATACATTGCAATAATTATGGACTTCTTGGGATATATTTTACAGCTGGAATTATTTAACCCACTCATAGTAATGTATTCCTCGGTATTATGAATTCTAATTCCTTTTACCTCAGTTGTTTTAACCCAAGGAATTTCTCCTCCAAAATATGCTGGAACATCTCTACTCGGAGTACTACCTGATGATATTTCAGTCAATTCACCAAGTTTTATCATTTCCCACCCCTTCGGATTCTTCACCGGGTCCCCGAACATCTCCAGAAACACGCTCTGAAGCAGCCTATCCGTAAGCTCATCCGCCTGCGCCCGCAACCTCTTTGTCCCCTCGGCTTTTTCAAGGATCGACACGATGCGGCGCTGGGTTGTGAGAGGGGGGAGGGGGATTCTGGCAGATTCTAGCTCTGAAAGCCTAAGCGAAGGATAATTTATATCATGAGTCAATTTCTTGGAATCGAGAATTAATGACCAAAAAAATAGATATTCAGGCAGCAGACGATTACTCGGCACTACCGTTGCAAGATGAGAGGAAACATAAGATGGCTTGCCTAAAAGAGCACGATGATTTAAAAATGTTGATTCTCCACTTTTTGGGATAAGAAGTGTTTTAACAGGCCACAGTTTTAAATTAAAATCCTTGACAGCAAGATCATTTATTTCATCTTTCGTTTTTACTAAAAAAATCGCTGCTTTTTCTCTACCTACGTCTTGCGTTCTTACAAACGGATATTTGCCATCATTGAAATAATGATCGCCTTGAGGCGCACTATTTCCTGCACCAACGGTTGCCACTTCTCCCAGCCTCTTCCATTCCCACCCCTCTGGCAGCGCGCGCTGCCCATGAGCCTCCATTTATTGCTCTCCCCTTTGTGTTCTTCGCACTCTTTGCTGTGTATATTTTAATCTCACCGCAAAGTACGCAGAGGGCGCAAAGATTGGTTTTAAGGTGTAGATGAACGAAGGCAGCGAGAATCGCTCATGAAGATTATCCATTTACTGCGCCTCTAAAGAAATTATCGTCAATATAACAAAATGATTGTGGCGGAACAAAATCAGGATTTAAAATTCTTGGGTCGGCAGGGCATTTGAAAACTTCTAACTCTCCAATTTTAATGGCAAAACCTTTTTTCTTGGCTCCAAAATAATCAAAAAATTCCTTCTCATCATTGATTCCCGAAAATTCCTTGAATTTCTCCCATAGGACTTCTGGATGATCTTCAATAATGTTTTCGATTATAAAAGCGCCAACAATTTTTTTCACCGGAGAAGAAGAATAAATATACACCATTTCAAGATCTTCTTTGCATTTGAAAATCACTTTGCGGAACTCGTATTTCTTATTCCCGTTCAGTATCTCTTCGACATATTTCGGTTTAATGGACAGTAAAACGTTCATCGATTCCACCTTTACTTTTTATTTTGAGATATTTTTCATGGGATATTAGGGTCATAGATTGCGGAGCGAAAATATTCATCCCTTTCAAATCTGAAAGTTTTAATGGATTCGCTAAATGAAAATGCCATGTAAATAGAATAACCATTGTTGGCTTTTCTGCCATTTTTTCAATTTCATAAACAGAATAGACTGTTCTCTTTCCAACATGCTTTATAATTTCATCTTTATCTCGCAAGCCAGGAAATACGTTTTCAACCACTCCCAGAGAAGTTATTTCCTTTTTATCCACTGATCGATAAAATAACAGGATATCCCCTGGTGAAATCCTCGTATTCCTGGAATGACTGAGATACGCTTTTTTTATGGTATTGCCTTCAATAATAAATTCACCAAGATGCTCAGATAAAGTCGTCTGCCTTTCTTTGTAATCGGTAAAAAGCCTCTCGTGATATTCAGGACGAATCGGGATTATAAATTTTTTTATTCCTATACCATCATAAAAAGTAGGATAAAACTTTTTAGAGATTTCTATCGGTGGCAAAGATGTGATTTTTTCTTTATTTGCAGATAGTTCTTTAATGAAAATATCTTCACCCCTCCTGTTTTTAGCAGCATGATAAAAGCCATATTCAGTTATTAATTCAACTAAATAGTCGTCTGGCTTTGTAAAATGAGTTAAATAAATCTCTGTGAGATTGTTTTTAATAGAATATTCTAATGAAAGTTTTATAAATAGTTCTCCAATCTTATAACCTGTATGAATGACTTTAAATGTCGATATTTTGAGTCTCCTTTTAGCAGGAAAGGACGGATTGGAGTCAATCGGCTCATTTTCAAACTTATAAATTAATAAAGCCCCTATCGAACCATCCTCTTTAAAATAAACCCAGCATTTTCTCCCCTCCTTCGAAATTTTCTTAAACCATGCCTCGAACTCTCCGTAATCTTCTTTCAATGAATCAAAAAACGGATCATCGGTTTTCAGATTATAGACAAGCTCTTCCTTAAGTGCTGGAGGATGAGCCACATTTTCATCAAAAATATTTTTTCCAAATATTTTCAAAGCCTCATCAATATACAGAACTCTGTCCTTTATTCCTAACCGATCGAACTTCTTTTGTATTCCTTTATCCTCTGTAATCAAGAAATCAACTGCGTCTTTATAAACTGAATAAAGTATCGCATTATCAACATAATTGTTGGCATTTGAGGGATATCCAACCAAATTTAAGAAATTATTATCCGCATCCGGGTCAGGTGGTATCTCTAATTGCGGATATATATTTATTTTAGATAACGCAACTTTCTTTCTATTTTCATTCGGGTCTCCTTTTAATTCTTCGACTGATTTGGGGTGAATGAGTATTTTTGCATTTATAACATTTAATATTTGTAATAATTTCTCTAAATTAGTTGGGAGAACTTGGTCATTTTCCCTGTAAATGAAGATATTCGTATCAATTAATATACGCATTCTACCACTCCTTCCGGCAGCGTGCGTCGCTCATGAGCATCCATTTATTACTCTCCCCTTTGTGTTCTTCGCGCTCTTTGCGGTATGCGCCGCAGAAATCCCAAATATTTAATCTGCGTTCATCCGCGTTTTTCTGAGGTTCAAAATTTTTCAATATGTATCATCCTATAATAGTTCTGTTAACTCTTTTGCCTTTGCTTTCGGTGCTTTTAGCGACACATGGCCTTTCCTTATCTCAACACTATTTTTAACCAAAAGTTCTTTCATTTCCTCATATGGTAAACCTGCAATTTCACACACCTTACAGAAGCTTGCCTTTCCCTCCCTATAGAGCTGTATGGAGAGTATTTCTGGTTCCCTCTGCGGTTTCTTTATCATCCTTCAACCCTACGCCTTATTTCCTTCTCTATTGCGCCGCATATATTAATAAAATCATTCAATTCATTCTCTGTGAACATAGGCATAGGCGCATTTATTCCAAAATTCGTGAACGGCGCATCAAATAACTCCATATACTCAATATGTTTTCTCTTTGAAAAAACTGTCTGCACAGTCCTGATAAAATTAAGCTGGTCAGCGTTATAATGCCTGCTATTCTCGATAATGTATGTACTGAAAGCATCCTTTATCCTTTCCTTCGGGTCAGGGAATTTATATAGACCCAGGATATTTTTGATGAACTGCACCAGCGTCCCCTTATTCTGGTTATACACCTTCTGAAGGACATCCTCTGTGACATACAATTCAGGATTATTGAGCGTAATTTCAAGGTCATGAAGGTCAGACTCAGTCAAAGCCTCATCATTCTTGATTTTAAGAATAACAGGGTGATCATCAGCAAGCTTCTTGATCCTGTCCTCCACTTTCTCTTTATAAACTGTAACATACTCCTGCTTTGCATCAGGCCCAAACTCGATAAGCTTCCTTTGCTGTATCACGTCATCCATGTCAATCACTATCGTTTTTCGAGGCTCAGGAGCCATGTATTTCATCAGCTTTGCAAGCTCTGAAATTAGCATCTGGGAATCCTCAAAGGAAACATTTTCCCAGAACCTGTTTGAAAGCACTTTGTCTTTAAAAGCAAGCTTTAACTTGATTACATTCAACTCCTCAGGCAGGCAGTCAACCATTTCTCCTATCTTTGGTTTTAACCGTTCGATCTTCTCTTTATCTCCACGCAGAACGGCAGTGCCAAGTTTTTCACATTTAAGAATAAAAGACGCTTCGTTAAGATTGACATCCTGTTTGAACCTCATAAGCGGAGTTATCTTCTTTTTAAGGAATTCAACCGGGTCAACTCCAACATTATCCCAGAGCTTTGGAGATAGTGCTTTTTCTATTTCTCTCCGGTTCTCACGAATGCTTACAGAATCCATTGGTAGTGATGCAATATCTTCCAGGATTTTTGTCTTAACACCCTCAGCATTTGTTGAGTCTTTTGTATTAAGAAAATGTTCAAGCTGCTTTAACCTTGCAAGAAAAATGCGGTTGGTTATGGCTTCACCGGATTCTTTCTGGTCGCCCTCAGGATGCATATCCCAGTACTCGAAATTATCCCAGAAATCAAATACTTTAAAATATTCTTTCTTCCCGTCTGGCAGCCATTCCTTGTGCTTGCAGGCATTATCAGACCGCGTACCTCTGCCAAGCATCTGCCAGAACTTAATTCTTGAGAACACCGGCTTTGCAAATACAAGGTTGCATACCTCAGGGACATCGATGCCAGTATCCAGCATGTCCACCGAAATCGCCACTCTGGGAAGCGATTCAGTCTTGAATTGTTTGATCGAATCCTGCGCTCTCGGATCATCTGAAACAATCACCCTTGCAAGCCTTCCCTTATATTCAGGATAGAGTCTCTCAAACGCTTCCCACAGCCTTTTAGCATGCATTTTTGAGATAGCAAATATTATGGATTTTGCAGGAAGGTTCCCCGATTGGTCATCCTGCCGGTTATCCATGAACTCCCTGACAATGGCTTCACTGGTTCCTTTTACAGCTACCTTTTTTTCAAGATCAGTCCCTTCAAAGTTTATTTCGAAAGGATCAATGCCTTGTCCTGACAATCTATTTTTTTCACCAGTTGATATATCATCAGGTTTTATCCCTTTAATCTGGAAATGTGTTCGGGCGCCGAAAATGTGTTTTCGAAAATCGCACAGCACTCCGTCTTTTACAGCTTCTTCATAATCATAAAGCGCTGTTGCAACTTTATTCTCGCAACCAAAGAATCTGAAAGTATCCCTTTCGATAAAATCAGCAGGAGTGGCGGTCAATCCGATCTGTATTGCATCAAGATAAGTGAAAACATCCCTCCATTTGTTGTATATGGAACGGTGAGCTTCATCAGAAATTATTACATCAAATTCACCAGGAGAGATCATATATTTCCCGGAGCTATCCTTCTGATTGTATATCTCCATGAAAGTCTGGATTGTGCTCACATAAAGCCTTGAATTCCTGTTAAATACACTAGAATGTATCATTGATTTTGATTCTTCAGGGAAAAATTGTTTGAATCCATCATCGCATGCCTGTTTTCGAAGTGCCTTTCTGTCTGCCAGGAAAAGGATTTTTTGAGCCCGGTTCGCTCTCAGGAGGACATTAATGATCGCCATGGCAACTCTCGTTTTTCCTGTCCCTGTAGCCATCACGATAAGTGCTTTGCGTTTTCCTGACTGGATATGCTCCAAAACTCGTTTCGTACTCTCGATGCTTTTAGATCGGTCAACGATCCCTTTATCTATTTCAATATCTGTGAGATTTTTCTTTGTAATACCCTGAAATCTCATTCTTTCAAGATCGCTCCGGGAAAAGAAACCTTTCACTGCCCTTGGGCCATAATGTTCCCTATCCCAGAACCATATTTCATATCCATTCGATAAGAAAATAAAAACATCTTTCCCTGTTTGCGCTTTTATGTGATTTGCATATTCTTCGGCTTGTTTTTGTGCCGTAAGTATAGGGTCTTTAGATGTTCGTTTTACTTCTATTATTGCAATAGGCGCTTGGAACATATCAAGAAGTAGATAATCAACGTACTTGCTTTCCATATCGTTTCTTAGCGTTTCTGAGACTGTTTTGTAGTTTTGGGCGCGAAAATCCGATTGTTTTGTGTCCGCTTCAGCGATAACTTTTGTTCTATCACTGACCAACCACCCCTGCTCTTTGAGCATGACATCTATCATTCGTTTTCGAGTTAGAAATTCGTTAAGTTCCATGCTTTGGTATTTCCTCAGAGTTATTTTCCAGCAATCTAAGAAGTATCCTGTCGTATTTAAATTTTTTTAAAGTAATTTCTTATGTAGAGTTGCAGTCCCTTCAAATGCTTGAATTCTTCATAAACGAGCAGCGTCACGATATTCTAAAAGTTAAGTATGTATTGCATCCTCAGGCCCTTTCCCTCACTCCCCATGCGCTCTCCCTGCATCCGGCGTCCTCATCTGCACGCGGAGGCGCGGGCCGGGATTGGTTAAATATATCCTGAAACAATATAGGAAACATGCCCCATGAGATCATTATCCCTGAAAGGAACTATTCTTTCATTAAATCACGGAGCTTCTTGAATTTACCAGAATTGTAATCCTCTCTACTCTTTTTGATCTGGTCGATGAGTTCGGAATCCGAAAGAACTTCCAGAGTAGATTTCATAAATTCATATTCATTATTACCTTAATCTATATTGAAGCATTGTTTCCCTGATTCTCTTTTTGGTTACTAAATTCTTTGTGTAGCGCCACAATTTTCAAAATAAGTTAAGTTATTCCTGCCAGATCGGTCACTGCCTATTTCTTTTTTTTAAGATATCCGCTATGTTCTTTCAAATACTGTTTAAAGAACCATTGCAGGAATATACTATCCTCTCTTTTGGTCTGAGACCGTTCCAGGGCCCCATAATAACCCGCTCTTTTTTCATAAGATATATTGAGCATAGGGAAGCCATGCTTATTTAAAACAAAGTTCATCATTAACCTGCTTATCCTGCCATTCCCATCTGCAAAAGGATGAATTGTTACAAGTTTAAGATGGACAAGCGCCGCGAGTTCAACAGTATGCATTTTGTCCTTATTTTTGCGATACCACTTGAAAAAATCCATTAGCAGAGGATATATTTCTGCGGGAAAAGGCGGCATGGATTTACTTCCTGCGATTGTTACCTGATGCTGCCTGATCTTCCCTGCTATGTCTTTTTTTGTGTCTTCAAATAATTTTTTGTGAAAGTAAAGGATAACATCAAGTGACAGCTCCTTCTTAGAATTAAGCAGCTCATAAAATACTTTCCGGTGCGCTTCTGCCTCTTTTGCATCTCGCATGGGTTTAGCATTTGGAGTTATGCCTTTTTCAAGGAGAAGTGAGGTTTCCCTGAAAGTGAGCGTTGATCCCTCTATCCTGTTCGTATCATAAGTGAATTTAATAGCGAAGTTCTCTAACTCTTTTTCCTTTGCCGATGGAGGGGTGCTTTTTTCCTGCACTGAATATTCTTCTTTTATCCTGTCAAAAAGAAAAAACCATTTATCCCTGTAAATTTGAGAAATAAACTCCTGCTTCAACTCTTCGATATTTGGCGGCAAAGTTTTTCCAAGGTATTTTTCCTTCTTCTCCACATTGCCATTTTCACGGAAGCTGTGCTCAAGGTAATAATATGTCTGTTTTCCTACTGTTTTTTTTCTGATTGATACCATGAGATCATATTATGTTATCCATACAAACATATAAATTTTTGCTTTTTTCATAAAATGTAGGGACAAGGAAGTAAATAGAATAACTGACTTAAAATATTTGTCAAATAAACAACCCGAATCGGTAATAATTAAGTACTTCCCATCCAATTATAACAAGTATGTTCCCCACGATGCGCATGAGAAGATTGCGCACATCAAAATTCAGGCCCATGGTCCGTGAAACGACTCTTGATGTCAGGGATTTGATATGTCCCATATTTGTCGATGAAACAATATCAAAACCTCTTGAAATTAATGCAATGCCAGGCGTTTTTCGCCAGTCCCTTAAAACTGTTGCAGATGAAGCAGCAAGTATTTCAAAGCTTGGTATCCCCGCAATAATTATTTTTGGAATCCCTGCTGAAAAAGACGAAGCAGGAACCCATGCATACGGCGACGATGATATAGTCCAGAAAGCTGTGAGGGCAATAAAAAAGAAAGCAGGAGATGACCTGATCGTGATCACTGATCTTTGCCTTTGCGAATACACATCTCATGGCCATTGCGGCATGGTAAACGAGAAACATGAAATACTCAACGACCCTACCCTTGATATCCTTGGAAAGACAGCAGTGAGCCATGCCCATGCAGGTGCTGATATCGTTGCGCCTTCGGGAATGATGGATGGCATGGTGGGAGAGATCCGCAGGGCACTTGATGATAACAATTTCAATGATACACCAATAATGTCCTATGCTGCAAAATATTGCTCCGTGTTCTACGGCCCGTTCCGTGAAGCTGCAAGTTCGGGCTTTTCCTTTGGCGACAGGGCTTCATACCAGATGGACCCTGGAAATTCCGATGAGGCGCTTCGCGAAGTTGCGCTTGATATCGAAGAAGGCGCAGATATAATAATGGTCAAGCCTGCAATGTCTTATCTTGATATTATTTACAGGGTAAAGAAGAAATTCAAGATGCCAACTGCGGCATACCATGTCAGCGGAGAATATTCGATGATAAAAGCGGCAGCCCGGAATGGCTGGATCGATGAAAAAAAGGCTATGTATGAATCACTGATATCGATAAAGCGAGCAGGCGCAGACATGATATTGACATATTTTGCAAAAGATGTAGCTCTTGACCTGAATTCAAAGTAATGCCGGGATACAACAAACACAGGATATTCAATTATATTATTTTTATAACTGTTGCCCTTATCCTTTATTTTGAAAATATCTTTAGTTTCAGTCCGGGAATGCTGCTTGCGATATGTCTGGGATTTTACATAGGCACTGAATTTGTAACCCCTGACCTTGATGTCGATAGCACAGCGTATAAGCGATGGGGGAGGCTAAAAATCCTTATGCTTCCCTATAAGTTTTTATTCAAACACAGGCAAAGTTCACATAATATTTTTTATGGGGCGATCGTGAGGATATTATATATCGGAATAATAATCCTGGGATTTTACTATCTCATGTTTAAATCGCTTCCACAGGAATCTACTTTTTCATATGTTTATGTGATTATTTTCTTAACTGGAATAATATTAGCTAATGCCCTGCATGTGATCCTGGATAAAATCTTTTGACGACAGAACACCCTTAAAGTACTGTATAGTATTTTTTAACCCTTGCTCAAGATAGACTTTTGGTTCCCACTTCAGGATTTTCCTTGCTTTTGTGATATCGGGTCTTCTCTGTTTCGGATCATCCTGTGGCAATTCCTTGAAAACGATCTTTGAATGTGTCCCTGTTAACTTTATTATGAATTTTGCAAATTCAAGGATAGTATGCTCTTCGGGATTCCCGACATTTACAGGACTGGAATAATCAGACATCATCAGGCGATATATTCCCTCAATTTCATCACTCACATAGCAAAAGCTTCTTGTCTGGGAGCCATCCCCATATACGGTGATGTCTTCCCCATTCAAAGCCTGTCCTATGAAATTAGGAACAACGCGGCCGTCATTTAAACGCATACGCGGGCCGTATGTATTGAAAATGCGTATTATCCGTGTTTCAACGTTATGATACCTGTGATATGCCATAGTAATGGCTTCAGCGAATCTTTTTGCCTCGTCATAAACTCCGCGTGGGCCTATAGGGTTTACATTCCCCCAATATTCCTCACTTTGCGGATTCACAAGAGGATCGCCATAAACCTCGGAAGTTGAGGCAAGTAAGAACCGGGCGTTCTTCTCCATGGCAAGACCCAGCATGTTATGAGTACCAAGAGCGCCCACCTTGAGAGTCTGGATAGGCAGTTCCAGGTAATCTATGGGACTGGCGGGACTTGCAAGATGGAAAATATAATCGATATTTTCTTCAAGATAAAGAGGTTTTGTGACATTATGTTCAATAAATGAGAATTTTTCATTTTCGATATGAGCAATGTTATTTTTATTTCCTGTGATAAAATTATCTACACAAATGACCTCATGGCCTTTCGCAAGCAACAGGTCGCATAGATGCGACCCGATAAATCCTGCCCCGCCCGTAATTAATGTTTTCATATGTACCTCATAATATTATAATTTAAAAATCTTTAGAATTCAATTGATGATGAATCACCGATATTAAGGGAATTATGCTTACCGTGTACGCTGGCATCATCTCCGATTATAGAACTCTGGAGATTAACTTTAGATATGTGAGAGCGCGAACCTATAACGCTATCTGAGATTATACTGTTCTCAATATAAGAATCACTTGCGATCGAGGCATGCGGCCCGACAACCGAATTAATGATCGTAACATTATCCCCGATTGCGACCGGTTGAATAATTACAGAATCTTTTATCTGGTGGATATGATCCACATCCTCTTTTTCATCAAGCAGCACACGGTTTGTTTGCAGGAGAGAATCAGAATGCCCGCAATCGTACCAGCTTGAGACAGGGAATGTCTTGAGACTGTAACCCCTGTTTATCATTTCCTGTAATGCATTTGTGAGCTGGTACTCACCCCGCGCCCTGATATCGTTCATTATCATTTCTTCTATGATCGATATAAGAATTTTTGTTTCTTTAATAAAATATACACCTGCTATCCCCAGATTGGATTTCGGATGAGCCGGCTTTTCTTCCATGCTTTTTATGAAATATCCGTCAAGTTCAACTATTCCGTATTTTGTGGGATCTTCTACTTCCCGCACTCCAATTGAACCTGATGTATTCCCGTTTTTCATGTGATGATTATAAAATTCGATGTATCCTGCCTTGAATATCATATCTCCAAGAGCGATCATTATATCAGAATCGCCAATTTCTTCCCTTGCCACATAAATAGAATGAGCAAGACCTAACTGCTCATCCTGGTCAATATAACATATATTAAATTGATCTGAATAATTTGCATCGACATAAGATATGATCTGTTCTTTCTTGTAACCCACAATAATTATTATTTCCTCAGGCCTGGCATCCTTCATCCTGTCAAGTATATGGCCGATAATGGGTTTTCCTGCGATATACACCATCGGCTTTGGTTTTGTGTATGTATGGGGAAAAAGTCTTTTTCCAGCCCCGGCTGCAGGAATAATAACTTTTATTTTATTTGTCGTTATTTTCTTCATTTTACCAGCAAAGTCCTACATATTTAGTACCTTTTCGCGGTGTAAGCATATGACGCCCGTCGATAATAAGTTTGTTTCCCATCAGGTCAAATTCCTTATCAAGCTTTTTGAATTCATCCCATTCGGTCATTACAAGGCAAGCGTCTGCTCCTTTCAGGGCATCGGAAGCACTTGAATTATACTTAATATTACCAAAAATCCGGCTCATATTCTCATTTGCCATCGGGTCATAAGCGCTAACTTCCGCTCCATTTTCAAGCAACTCATTTATTACCGGTATTGCTCTTGATTCCCTTATATCATCTGTATCGTTCTTGAAAGCCAATCCCAGGACAGCAATCTTTTTTCCTTTTAGCTCTCCAAGTTCTTTCTTAAGCAATAATACCATCTGTCCGGGCTGCTTTTCATTTACCTTGATGACCGATTCAAGGATCAAAGGTTCATATCCTATGGCTTTTGCCTTGCCGATAAGCGCTTTTACATCTTTCGGGAAGCATGAACCTCCAAAACCCGCCCCGGAGTTAAGGAAATGCGGACCGATCCTGAAATCTTTTCCAACGGCTTTCATTACTTCGTAGGTATTGATATCCAGTTGTTTACAAATATTTCCGACTTCATTTGAAAAGGATATTTTTGTTGCCAGGAATGCATTATTAACATATTTGATCATTTCAGCGGTTCTTGGATTTGTCCTTGTTATCTCGCAATCAAGACCGCTGTAGAGTGATGCTACGAGATCGCCTGCCTTTTTATCAGTTGATCCGATGACTATTTTATCAGGATGCATGAAATCATAAATTGCTTTTCCTTCCCTGAGGAATTCAGGGTTCATAGCTATACCGAAATCCCCGGGATGTTTCTTTGAATATTTTTCAATTATTGGCAATACTACTTTTTCTGTTGTCTCAGGAACTACTGTGCTTTTTACAACAATAACATGGTAATCTTTTTTATCTTTGAGAGCATCACCAAGGCTTGCACTCGCCGCTTTAACAATACCAAGCTCTATATTTCCGGACGGGCCCGATGGTGTCCCCACACATATGAATGAAACATCGGAATTCATAACCGCATACCTGTAATCAGAAGTCCCGCTCAATTTTTTCCCGGCATGCTTTTTTAGAAGTTCGGCCAGCCCTTCCTCATATATAGGAGGAATACCTGCATTTATCATATCAATTTTTGATTTATCAATATCCACGCAGATTACTTCATGCCCAAGTTGCGCAAAACATGCCGAGCTTACAGTTCCTACATAACCTGTGCCTATCACTGATATTCTCATAATTTAGTCCTATTACATATTATTTTTATTTTAATCTTTTCTTTATTTATTGTATCTTTATTTATCAAATTCAAACTATTCATATCCACCTAAACCCATTTACTCAAATAAATATATACTATCAAATAAACGATTAACAAAGCAAAAGTAAGAAACAGGCTCTCTTTCCACTTCTTGTTCCATTTTGCCCCGAAAAACATTCCTATGATAAACCCGAATATGTGTGACAGATACGCAACATTCCCACCAGTAGCGTTTTTAACCGCCATTATATTGAAAATAAAATACAAAAGCGCAAGGGGCCCGATCGGTGAAAGGAATTGGACTGAATACCCGGGGTGCCGGGCAAGCAAGAGCGCGGCCATCACTGAAAATATGGCGGCAGATGCCCCCAGCATGCTCGTTCCCGGATAAAATGGTATACTGATAATAAATGATAATATGCCGCCTGTAAAAAAAACAAGGGCCAGATTGAAGGCTCCGACTTCATCTTCAAGGCTGTTCCCGAAAACATAAAGGAAAATCATGTTCCCGGAAAGATGGACAAAATTTGCATGAACAAAAAGACCGGTCAATAAAGTATAATATGCTCCGTGGAAAAGGGCATATTCACTGAATGCAAGATTCTCTTTTGAGACCCAAGAATAAAGGCTTAAAAATATGCATAATATTATCAGGAAATTCGTGAACTTCATTGATCTTGGACCAGTTCTCTTGTATGCCTTGCCACTTCTTCGGGAGAAACCCGTTTTCTTGCAACTCCACTTTCCATGGCAGCCAGGGCAACAGCAGAGGCAACCTGCGGCGCGACTTCCGGATCAAAAATGCTTGGAATTATCATTTCTTCCGAAGGTTCGGGCACAAGCGATGCCAGCGTATTTGCCGCTGCCATTTTCATTTTTTCATTAATATCCCTTGCCCTGGCATCCAGAGTTCCCCTGAATATCCCGGGAAAACCAAGGGCATTATTTATCTGATTGGGACAATCCGAGCGGCCCGACCCTACAATACGAGCTCCTGCTTTTTTTGCTTTTTCCGGCATGATCTCAGGGATGGGATTAGCAAGCGGCAGGGCTATTGCATCATCGGACATGGATCGTATCATTTCCTCAGATACTATTCCCTCCACAGATAAACCTATAAAAACATCTGCTCCCTTCATGGCATCTGCAAGATTTCCCATTATCTTATTTTTATTAGTAAGCCTGGCAAGTTCTTCTTTATAAGGATTAAGCTTGGCCCTGCTCTCATAAATTATACCTGTTGAATCGCATATTATGATCTCCCTCACCCCTTCGTCTATAAGGAGTTTTGCACTTGCCGTAGCCGCTGCGCCCGCGCCGCTTATAACAACTTTTATATCACGGAATTTCTTTCCCACAACTTTCAGGGCATTTATCAGCCCGGCGAGCATGACGAGAGCTGCTCCATGCTGGTCATCATGGAATACGGGAATATCAAGTAATCCTTTCAGACGTTCCTCAATCTCAAAACAGCGCGGTGCGCCTATATCCTCAAGATTGATGCCGCCAAAAACAGGCGCTATGTTCTTTACGATATTTATTACTTCTTCAGTATCCTTCGTATCAAGGCATATCGGAAAAGCATCTACGCCTGCAAAAGCTTTAAAAAGCGCCGCCTTTCCTTCCATAACGGGAAGCGCGGCATGACCACCGAGGTCCCCTAATCCCAGAACCGATGTGCCATCACTCACTACGGCAACAAAATTTCCTTTTGAAGTATAACGGTAGATGTCATCCCTGTTTGATTGTATCCGCAGGCACGCCTGTGCTACGCCCGGTGTATAGGCAAGGCTTAAATCATCTTTTGTTTTTAAACTTACTTTGTTTTTCAGGGCTATCTTTCCCTGATGCGCTTCATGGAACTTTAATGAGCGTTCATAGATCGGTCCTTTCATTTAACCACTCTCTTTTAATGCTTTTTCCACTGCTTCCTTATGAATCTTCGCAGCTTTATGTATTCCGCCTTTTGTGCCCCGGATTGCCCTGCAAGGGTACTGCTGCACAAGAAGACCGCCTTTTGCAGGAGCTTCATCTATTTTTGACCCGATAAGTTTTTTTGCCATGTGCAATGTGCTTCCGCATGGGGCACCCCGGATGACCTTTACTGTAGATATTCTACCTTCTTTTGTAGTGACCTGTATTTGCGGCCTCCCGAAACATGTTGCAAATTCCGTAACGGTATTGTTGCCGGATTGGCCTATATCGCAGCATATCTCGTGTATTTCGATATGAATGCCATATTTTTTTGACAGGTTTAAAAGCTCATCCCTTCCGCCTGCTGTCGCTGCGCCTCCTGCGATAATGACAGCACAAGCCCCGTTTTCGCCTGCAAGCCGGACAATTTCAGGTGCCAGGTCGGGATGCATTATGTAAGCTATTATCAGGTCATTTGAAAAAAAGGTTTTATCCAGATCCAGCCCTTTGATAAATTCTTCCGGAGATTCTATGAAATCCGGAAGTGATTCGGGAATCTCTAAAGATGAAACCCTGAAACTGGAATTATTCCTTATATTTTCGATCAGGCGCAAGCCGTATTTTCCCCGCGTTAATACACCTATGGTGATCATTCTCAGGCTATCATTTGTTCTTCCAACTTTAAAAATTCTTCTTTATCTTTTTAGCAGAAATCATGGTTATTTATAACATTTAAAATAATAGATACAACAATTAGACTGTCTGGTCAGGTGCCATTGAATGGATTTTGTAGATATACTCAACCGAAAAATAACACTCACATCTGAGAGGTGGAAGCATATTATAGGTTCACATCCTGAACTTAAAGACTTAGTAAAAGATATAGGAAAAACTCTATTAGAGCCAGAATTAATTACAAAAAGCGTTTACGATGATAATGTGTTACTGATAGAATAAAGAGCGGAGTTATAATATGGAAAAAAATTTGAAGTTCTTTTTTGATAAAAAGGGGGACGTATTGGATATTGCGATCGGAATGCCAATAGGTGCTATTTCCAAAGAGATTGGAAATGACATTTTAATGCGAGTTGACCCAAAAACAAAAGAGATAGTAGGATTTACTATTTTAAATTTTGAGAAGAGATTTGAACATTTGAAAAAAGCAGAAACATTGCCTATTACTGCCACTTTTGCTGAAATAAGTAAAGCTATGGAAGCAGAAGGATAAAGAGGAATATATTTGAATCATAATTCAGCATAATTACTATATACAAAGGCAACCTTTTAAAATAAAATGAGAGTAAGAGCAATTTACATGGACAAGATGTTGAAACCAAATAAAAAGTTGAACCTTTCCGAAGGTGAAGAAGTCACGATAGAAATACGGAAATCCAAAGTGGATAAGCTTGTGGGTCTTCTGGGAGATATAGATATTGATTCAGTCGAATTACAGCACAGCACGAAAGGAATCTGGGCAAAAAAAAGCTTATCTCATTGATACTAATATTTTCCTTGAGCTTATTTTAAATAGAGCTTTTAAGAACGATTGTGCGCGATTGCTTAAAGAGGTGGAGAATGGCAATTTGGAGGCTTATGTATCTTCATTTTCCATTCATTCAATAGAAGTTATATTAAGCAACTTCAATAAACAAAAAGAACTCAAAATATTCTTGAGTAGCATAATCGATTTCGAAGGTTTATCTGTTTATTCAACAAATATTGAAGAAGAGCTTGAGGCTATTGAGGAGATGGAAAAAGGACTTGATTTTGATGATGCGCTGCAATCATTTATTACAAAAAAGCTGAAAGCTTCAATAGTCAGCTATGATAGGCATTTTGATAATATTAAAGGATTGAAAAGGCTTATACCATCCGATATTTTAAAAAATTTATAATTTTGAGTAGTTAGAATCCTGTTGAAGCAGATGAGGACACATGGGAATTGCGTTAGGGGGCAGGCCGGGATGGTAAGCAAAATATAACTTATCTGGACTGTCCCGGCGCTTTAAAAATGGCAGGTAATGCACTGACACTTTTGTAATTCTCGTTTTTGAATTCATATATATTTTTTGATTGTTTATTACATAAAACGCTATCAAAAGAATCAGTCTATATTTTTTGAAAAATGCTCATTCTCATTTTAATGTCCTGACTCCCACTATCTTTAAATATGTCATAATCATAATTATAGTTATAAGAAAAATTATACTTCTAATAGGGTATGATTTCTCTTGAAGGAGACTAAAAATGGCGAAAATAATGCATGTACAAACGGTTCTCATGGTAGAGGATATCGAAGCCCTGAAAGAAAAAACGGGTGAGACCAATACCAAAGACGCTCTCGCCAAGGCAGTCTCACATTATCTTGAATGTGAATATACACAGGTTCAGAATATGTGGACTACAAAACTCGAAAACGTTGTAAAAAATAGAACTAAAGGAATATATCAGGAGGAAAAACAAAAATGAAACTTAGAAACAATGAAGAGGCAGTATCGCCAGTCATCGGTGTAATTCTGATGGTTGCGATCACTGTAATATTAGCAGCAGTTATCGCTGCGTTCGTATTCGGTATGGCACCCCCGGCAAAAGCGCCATCGGTGCAGTTGAGAATTCAGGCAGATACCGGAAACTTAACACTTACCCATAATGGAGGCGATGCACTGATTCTGAAAGATGAGAGAATCACAATAACTAATGCAGTCAGTAATATACCAGTTGATGCTATTACAGCTATCGCTTTAAGAGGTAATACGACTGAATTCCAAAACGGAACTGCAGTCGATACTCTTGGTGCAGGGGCAAGCATTGTCCATAGATGGGCATCAGCACCTGCAAAAGGAGATATTTTGAATATTATGCTGCAGGATGTCCCATCAGGCCAGGTTATAACCCAGATGAAAGTAACAGTAATTTAAACCTGTGAAATGCCCCCTTTCATGGGGGTCATTTTACTTTTTAGGAAGGTTTATGACCTCAAAACAACTCTTCTTAATGCTCTTATTATTCATCCTTGCATTAGTTGTCATGACGCTCCCGGTCTGGATAGACAGGGCTCTTCCGATGATGAGGAACAGTATCAATTCAGCGGGTAAGACTTTTGAGGATATGTGGGTTGCCCTGAAGTATATTGCCGACAGGCTTTCAGAGGATATCCCGAAGCTGATGGATAAGTATTTGTAACAGGGTTGAATAACACTATGATAAAATGTTTCTCGTCCCCAAAAATTATATTCATCTGTGCAAACACAAAGCTTTTTGGATGGAAACGCATATGATTACAGGATAAAATGTCAATACTTGTTGATGCTACCATAAAAAAGGGATTATTTTTCCGAAGAAGCGCCTTGATATAGAAGATCAGGACATCGTAATAAGGATAAAACGCGTTCATACGAGCGACACGCTGAACCTCACCTGAGAGCCAGCACACATCTATCCTTAGAAACACATATTTTCGTGCGCCTTCACTGTAGAATAATCTTGCCTGTATATCGGTTTGTGCCATAAGAAATAATATTGAATATTTATTTTAATATATATAGAATAGTTTTTCATCCCCTCCATCCAAAACCTATATCCCTTCCGGCCACCCAATATCAATCAAGGTGAGTGTAATGCCAACAATAATCCATTTTGACCTGCCAGCAGATGATCCTGAACGCGCCAAAAAATTCTACGAAAAATTGTTTGATTGGAAATTCGATAAAGTACCGATGCCAACTCCCTATTATCTCATAGAGACCGCAGACCTGGAAGGAAAGCCCGGAGTCAGGGGCGGGATGGGAAAAAGAGGGCTGCCCGGACAGCAGGTCTCGAATTATATCGGTGTCCCTTCAGTAGATGATTACTTGGCAAAAGTAAAGAAGCTGGGCGGCAGTATCATCATGCAAAAAACAGCAGTGCCGGGCTGGGGATATCTTGCGATATGCGTTGATACCGAGAACAATACATTCGGGCTGTGGGAAGAAGACAGGAATGCGAAGTAATTTTTTCGCAATTTAGCGGGGAGGAAATATATGGCCGAAAACAAAAAAAGAAGAAACGTCGCAGAGAATACTGAGGAGAGAGAACTCGCCATCATGCGCATATTTGACGCACCGCGCGAGCTCGTGTGGAAGGCGTGGAAAGATCCTGAACTCATGAAGCGCTGGTGGGGGCCGAAAAACTTTACGGCGCCCGTTATCAAGATCGATTTCCGCATTGGGGGCAAGTACCTGTATTGCATGCGATCGCCGGAGGGACAAGATTTCTGGAGCACTGGCGTCTATCGCGAAATAGTTGAACTGGAGCGTATCGTCTGCATTGATTCCTTTGCAGATGAGAAAGGCACCAGGGTTTCGCCTTCGCATTACGGAATAAGCGGCGACTGGCCGATGGAATTTCTGGTGACGGTGACATTCGAAGAACATGAAGGCAAAACAGAGATGACTTTGAGGCATGCCGGTATCCCGGCCGGGCAGATGAGCGATATGGCAGAAGCCGGCTGGAACGAATCCTTCGACAAGCTTGCCGAAAGTCTAAAATATGTAAATGACAAAAAATAAATAGACAAAAATTACAGCAACACCAGGCATTACAAGGGAATTTGACGCACCAAGAGAATGAAAACTGAAATACCAGGATTAAAAAAACAGGTCATTTTAAGATTCATAATGGTTCTCATTTTTATTGGCTTGATGCTGTTCTTACCAGCGGGTACATTGTATTACTGGCAGGCGTGGATATATTGCGGCATTCTTTTTATTCCAATGTTTTTTATGTTATCATATTTGTTAAAGAAAGACCCTGAACTGCTGGAGCGGCGAATGAGGATGAGAGAAAAGGAAGAAAAGCAAAAAAGTATCCAGATATTCACAACTATTTTTTTCTTCATTGGCTTCATAATACCCGGTCTTGACTATCGTTATCACTGGTCAAATGTACCTGTCATTCTCGTTATTGCGGCAAATGCTATCGTTTTGTCAGGCTATATTTTTGTTTTTTTCGTTTTTCGGGAAAATAGCTATGCTTCCCGCATCATTGAAGTTGAAAAAGGGCAGAAAGTTATCACAACAGGCCCTTATGCATTGGTTCGTCACCCTATGTACCTGGGAGTATTGCTGATGTTCTTATTTACTCCGCTTGCTCTTGGTTCATATTGGGCATTGTTTTTCTTTCTGCCCCTGCTTCCACTGATTGTATTGAGAATATTAAATGAAGAGGAAGTATTGTTAAGGGAACTTCCGGGTTATGAAGAATATTGCATGAAAACGAAATACCGTTTAATTCCATTTATCTGGTAAATTTTTTCATTAACCGAATCTCACAACCTTGGAATTAATATACTAAAAAGATCAAATACCGCAGGAACTACAGGAATCAAACCTGTCTGAGTAGCCTGAGCACAGACACAATGACGCAGGAAGCCTCACAGACCGAGCGTGAGGGATTGCACAGAGTGACTAAAGGAAGACGATAGATATGGATATAGAAAAATTTTATGACGAGTACTGGACGAACATAGGAGATACTGTAGATCACGACAGATTAAATATGATTGTCAGGCGCATCGAACCGGGAGAAAAAGTTCTTGAAATTAATTGCGGATTAAGCATTCTTGCTGAAAAAATAGCCAAGAAAGGTGCTGATATAACTGTTACGGATTTATCAAGCGTTGCGTTAGAGAGAGCAAGATCAAGAGGATTGCAAAAAAGATTTAAAGTGGATATAGATACCCAACCCTTACCAGTATCTTTTGAGTCATCGAAATTTGATACAATCGTAAGTAGCTCAATGATCGAACATTGTTTTTTTCCGGAAAATACTCTCAGGGAAGGGGCAAAAGTTTTAAAGGATGGCGGAAAATTTTATGCAATGGTATCAAATATCGGACATTGGAGATTCAGGTTATGGCTATTGTTTGGTAGATTTCCTTATCTGGAAGGCACTCCTACTGATATGTTACATTTAAGATTTCTTACTGTGCATAGTTTGAAAGAATCAGGAAAAAAATATGGATTAGAGGCTAAAAAAGTTGAAGGTCATCCAGGATTATGGGCTGGCTCACTTTATTCGTGGTTATTTACTGTTCGTCCTATAAAACAGGTGTATGAATTATTGACAATGGTTTATCCGTCTTTATTTTCCAGATATATGTTAATTACTTTTGAAAAGAAAAAAGAACTGAAAATGTAAAAAGGGATCAAAATGAAAAATATGATGAGGAAAATAGGCCATATTAAAAAATATTTCTATTATAATCAAAAAAGAACAGAACTTTCTTTTTATCCTGACAGAATATATTTAGAGTTGACTAACCACTGTAATTTCCAGTGCATAATGTGTCCTAATGGCAGGGGATTAATGAAAAGAGAAAGGGGATTTATAGATTATAATTTGTGTAAAAATATTATAGATGAGATGGCGCCTCACGTAGATACTATAGTACTTCACAGCTGGGGCGAATCGCTGCTTCATCCAAGAATATTTGAAATTATTAAATATTGCGGAAAATACGGCGTAAGAACAGAGTTATCGACGAATACAAGCTTACTGAATGAAGATATCGACAGAAAGATCATTGATTCTGGTTTGTCTATGATTTATCTGTGTATCGATGGAGTTACAAAGGATACTTATGAACGTATTAGAAAGAATGGGGATTATGAGAAATCGGTACATAATGTAGAGGACTTCCTTAACATAAAAAAATCTACAAAAAGTAAGAAACCTTTTGTAAATCTCCAGACAGTTATTATGAAAGAGACAGGTAGTGATATAGAGAATTTCAAAAAGAAATGGTCAGTTGAAGGAGTAGATAAAATTAATTTAAAACCTCTGGATACATGGGGGGGTCAAATATCCGAAATAAACCAATTAAATCTGAATGAAAGTAATGAAAATAAAGAAGAAAGTCACAGACCTCATTGTCCGAATCTCTGGTATCATGCGTATATTTTCTGGGATGGTAGCCTTGTATGCTGTGAAAGGGATTTTGATGTTGTATATCCTATAGGAAATGTCAAAGATGGGGTAATGAAAGTCTGGAATGGACCTAAAATGCAGGATTTAAGAAGAAAGCATGTTAATTTAGACCTTGAAGATGTTCAATCATGCAGGAATTGTAATGAATGCCGCTGGTGGAAACCTACTTTGTTCTCCTCCTGGGGAAATATTCCGCAGAACACAGCGAAAAAAGCATCTAAGGATAACTAAAATTGGGAGATAGTTATGGACATGGAAAAATTTTATGATGATTACTGGGCAAATAAAGAAGATTCCGTAGATTATGATAGATTGGATATGATACTTAAACATATCGAAACGGGACAGGAGGTTCTTGAAATCAATTGTGGGGCAAGTCTTCTTGCAAAAAAGATAGCGGAAAAAGGTGCTGATATAACAGTTACAGACATATCAAACGTTTCTCTGGAGAAAGCAAGATCAAGAGGCATACAAAAAACATTTAAAGTGGACATGGATACCCAATCATTGCCAGCATCTTTTTACTCATCGAAATTTGATATAGTTGTAAATAACTCAATGATCGAACATTATTTTTTTCCTGAAAATACTATAAAAGAAGGAGTAAAAGCCTTAAGAGACGATGGAAAGTTCATAGTTATCGTACCTAACATCGGACATTGGAGATTCAGATTATGGTTATTGTTTGGCAGACTTCCTTATTTGGAAAATACCCCTTCTGATATGTTACATCTAAGATTTCTTACTGTACATAGTTTAAAAGAATTAGGGAAAAAATACGGATTAGAGGCTAAAAAAGTTGAAGGTCATTCTGGATTATGGGTCAGTTCACTTTATCCAGGATTATTTAGAATTACTCCTGTAAAACAGATATATAATTTTTTGACGATGATTTATCCATCTTTATTTGCCCGATATATGTTAATTACTTTCGGAAAAAAGAAATCAAAATGAAAAATACTGATTTTAACGAAGATTATTCAAACACATACGAATTTGATACATAGGTTATTTAGAAAACGTCCAAACGCATATAAAGTGCGAATATGAGAAAGAGCCTCACAATATTAACTACATTTGGTATTTTATGGAATGGATTTTCCCAGTTTACAACACAGCTCTTTCAATTTATAGTTCTCATAATTCTTGCCAGACTATTATCTCCAGAAGAATTTGGAATCGTGGGCATGACGACGATTTTTTTAGGATTTATTATTTCCATCAATGAGTTGGGGCTAAGCGCAGCGATAATTCAACGAAAAGATGTAAATCAAATGCATCTCTCAACATCATTCTGGGCAAGCGTGGGTACCGGAATAGTACTTTGTCTTTTAACGATACTTTTATCTTCATTCATCGCAGACTTTTTCCAACAGGAACTTGTTAGACCTGTACTGATTGTAAGTTCTACGGGCCTTATAATAGGCTCTTTAAGTATCGTTCCCAGAGCAGTACTTGAAAAAAAATAGAGTTTAAATCAATAACAATTGTAGAAATTTGTGCTGCATTTGTTTCTGGTATCGTATCTATTTTTCTGGCAATTAAAGGTCTTGGGGTTTGGAGCCTGGTGTTTGGTACCCTTTCAGGTAGTTTGATTTCAACAATTATCTTATGGAAAATAGGTTCATGGAGGCCTTTATTGAATTTCAGTTTCGTCCATTTCAAGGAACTTTTTGGCTTCGGAGGTAATGTAATGGTTTCTTTTCCCCTGGAAAAGATATCATGGATGATAATGAGGGTGACTTTTCCTGCATTTTCAACAATCCAGCATGATAACAATATCCTGAGAAAAGGGTATCTTAAGGTAATTAATATTATCTCCTTAATTACATTTCCAATGCTTGTCGGACTGTTTGCTGTTGCTCCGGAATTTATTTTATTTTTTTATGGTGAAAAATGGACTTCAATGATTATCCTGGTGAAAATACTTTGCATGGTGGGGGCTTTGCATTGTATTGGTGCGGTTACAAGCACAGTACAATATTCAAAAGGCCGTGCAGACCTTCAATTCAAATGGCAAATCTTTACTGCGATCATGATATTAATAGCAGTAATAATCGGAGCAAATTACGGGATAGTTGGAATTGCCTCTACGATTACGATTATGACATATATTCTGGTATATATAATTCAAAATATAACGAATAAATTAATTGATTTAGATATGTATGTTTATCTGAAAGAGATTTTCCCGGCAACATTAGCTTCAATAGTTTTAGTAATCATTATTGAAATATATAAAGGAATGATTTCCGCATATGAAGTTCAAATTATAAATGTGTTGTTAAGTTCTATAATTATTGGTATTGTGGCTTATATGCTATTAATCCGGATATTTTTTGGTCATCTCTTTGGTGAAATAAAATTATTGATATATGAAGCAGGAGGCCAATAATGGTTGGACTGGCTGGGGTTGTGTCAACTGATAATAAAGAAATAGATATTGAAAAATTATCCTCACTTATGTGCCAGGTGATCAAACATGAAGAACGTCATAAAACAGAACTTTATATTAGCAATGGAATAGGAATGGGTAGAGTCCATCTGGGTATCCTGAATCCAGAACCACAGCCAATGTTCAGTAAAGACAGATCTATATGGATTATGATGGACGGAGAGATATATGATACCCAGGATATAAAAACAGAATTGATCTCAAAGGGTCATATTTTTTCAATTGACAATGATCCGGAATTGATTTTGCATTTATATGAGGAATTGGGTAATGACTTTGTTGATAAATTAAATGGCAGTTTTTCGCTTGCAATCTGGAATGAGAAATCTCAGAAATTACTCATTGCCAATGATAGATATGGATCAAGACCAATTTATTACACTAATTCAAATGGATACTTATTATTCGGATCGGAAATAAAAGTTATACTTCAGGATGAAACTTTTAAGAAAAGAGTCGATGATAGATCAGTTACAGAGTTTTTCTCTTTTGGACACATCCTTGGTAACAAAACCTTTTTCTATGGAATTGAACTCTTACCGCCTGCTTCAATAATGACCTTTGACAGAAGAAATGTTTCAATAGATAAATACTGGGATTTAGAGTTCAATACAAAATATGAGAATCATACGGAAGATTACTACATTGAAAAATTATATAACCTTGTATTGCAGTCAGTTGAAAGACGTATGAAAGGAAAGAAAAGAATAGGTGTTATGTTAAGTGGCGGTTTGGATTCGCGGACGATCGTTGCATCTATCCAGAGAAAGCATTATCCATTTGATACCTTCACCCACGGTGAACCCGACTGTAATGATTTGATAGGACTGTTAATTACTTTTGAATTGTGGAATAGAAAATTTATTGATTAAAAGAAATATGGAATTTTAAAAATATTCAAATCATGATTAAAAAAGTGAATGGAAAATATGTGCTAAAAGTAAGTAATAAAGAGGATTTTGGCAAACAGGTACCACGAAATCTTATTACAAACATAATATTTTTTCTAATAAATATTTTAATAGGTATATTTTTAGTGCCTTTTTTTATCGATACTCTGGGAGTTGCAGGTTACGGTCTCATTCCGTTAGCGACTTCGGTCACTAATTATGTGGGTCTGGTAACACAATCTCTTAACATATCTGTTTCAAGATTTTTAACAGTTGATTTGAGGAGAAAAGATTTTAAAAAAGCAAATATAATATTTAATACAGCTTTTTTTGGAACTTTTGGGATTATTTTACTTTTAATTCCTGCGGTTTTTATAATATCTTATTATGCACCCGACTTTTTTAAGGTTCCATCAAATCAAAAATACGAAGTTACTCTGTTATTTCTTGGTATTATGGGTGCTTTTTTAACAAAGACTTTAAGCAGTGTTTTTGGAGTATCGTTGTTTGCATACAACCGTCTGGATCTACAAAATATTATAGAATTATTTAATATTCTTCTTCAAGTTTTTTTAATAATTATGCTATTTTCAGTATTTTCCCCCCGGTTAAGCTTCATAGGACTTTCTTACTTGATAGGAGCAATTTTTGCTTTTATAATAACATTTTATTTTTCAAGAAAAGTAAATCCTCACTTTAATATCAATTATCTGGATTTTAAGCTATCTCAATTAAAAGAAATAGCGGGCATGAGCAAATGGTTAATTTTAAATCAAATTGGTGCCCTTCTTTTTCTTCAAATCGACCTTATTGTTGTGAATAAATTATTTGGAGCCGCAGCAGGTGGAGAGTATGCTTCAGTATTGATCTGGAGTATACTGTTAAGATCAATGGCCGGCGTATTATCTGGCGTTCTTACACCTGTTATTCTTACCTATTATGCAACGAACCGGTTCGAAGAGATCATTAATATTTCAAAAAGTTCGGTAAAATTTATGGGTTTTGCAATGGCTTTGCCGATAGGTTTTATATCTGCTTTTGCTCCACAGATTCTCTCAATCTGGCTGGGGCCAGGTTTTATGAAGCTTGCACCTTTAATGTGGATTTTTCTATCCCACCTCATCATAAATTTGTCAGTCCTTCCGCTTTTCTCCATAAATACAGCTTTTAATAAAGTGCGTATTCCTGGTATTTTAACCCTGATTATGGGAGTTGGAAATCTTTCGCTGGCATTAATAATACCCCATATCACAGGCTGGGGCTATTACGGAGTAGCTGTTGCAGGAGCCATTGTTCTTACATTTAAGAATTCATTATTTATTCCATGGTATGCGACAAAAGTTCTGGGTATTCCAAAACATACATTTATAGGTTCAATGCTTCCAGGAGTTATATCCACAATAATGATAGCGGGAGTTATCATAGGAATAAACCGAAACATTAATATATCTACAATAATACCGATGATAATCACAGGGATTGTGATGACTATGATTTACTTATCAATAATATGGTTAGTAGGTTTAAATAGCTCAGAACGCAAGATCATTAAATCATTCATACCATTCCAGCAAGGAGATTAGGGATTGAATTCTACGAATGTAATTAATACAATTGTTAAAAATGATCTTTGTTGTGGCTGTGGGGTCTGTTCAGGAATATGCCCGCAAAAAAAGTTAGTTATGAAATTTAATGAATATGGAGAATATATACCTTTTCAAGAAAAAGAATGTTCCAGAATATGCGGGATTTGTTTAAACGTCTGTCCATTCCATGACCAGAACACTAATGAAACAGAATCAGGAAAATCACTGTATGAGGGAATAAGAGATATTAAATATTTGCCCGAAACGGGTTATTATCTTGATTCTTATGCAGGCTATTCAGCTAATTTCAGGCAAAACAGTGCATCCGGTGGAATGACTACATGGTTACTTACAACATTATTACGAGAAAAGTTAGTTGATTATGTGATCGCTGTTACTGCATATCCCAATCCGGATCAACTTTTTCAATATACAATATTTGAAGATGAGAAATCAGTTTTGACATCATCAGGATCAGTATATTATCCTGTGGAAATGTCTAATGTAATTAAGACCATACTGGATAAACCTGGCCGTTATGCAATTGTTGGTTTGCCATGTTTTTTGAAAGGATTGCGATATGCAGCTCAAAAAAACAAAAAATTAAAAGAAAGGATATCTGTTACAGTTGGTCTTGTCTGCGGACAAATGAAAAGCAAGCATTATACGGCATATCTTTCAGCATTAACAAACGCGGGTGGTAAACTTCGAAATGTACATTTCCGGGGAAAAAGTCCCAATAAACAAGCCAGTAATTTTTATTTCTATTGTGTTAATGAAAATGGTGATGAAGGAAAGATCTTTTCTAGTGATGGAGTAGCAGAAGCCTGGATTAATCGGTGGTTTACTCTAAATGCCTGTAATTATTGTGATGACGTTTTTGCAGAACTGGCTGATGTGACGTTTATGGATGCCTGGTTGCCGGAATATTCATCTGATAGTAGAGGTACTAATTTAACTATTGTAAGAAATCCATTTATTAATGACCTTATCCTTAAAGGTAGTAAAGAAAATCAAATTAATATTGATAAAATATCCATAAAAAAGGTAATTGAGAGCCAGCAAGGTGTCATAGACTTCAAACAAAGATCAATTTCGTATCGATTGTATCTGGCAAAAATAAAAGGATTGAAGGTACCGGACAAAAGGCTGGATATGTCAAATAAAATCGATCTTTTTAAAAAGCAGGAAATCAAAATCAAATATGAGATGCAGAAAGCCAGTAAACATCTTTTTATTGCAAATTACAAAGGAAATGGGTTTAATATCGAAAATTTTCGGAATGGAATGCAAATCTATCTTATAAAAATGTCAATTCAAAAAACAGTTTATAGTATATTTACAGATGCTTATTTTATGGTCAAAAAAATCAAAATAATTTTGAGTTGAACTTATGACGGAAAAATCCCCGCTATTTATTCTTGCCGGTAATGGGCCATATGATAATCGCGGGTGTGAAGCTATTGTCAGGGGAACTGTTAAAATATTGAGACATTATTATGAAAATCCGTCGTTTTTATGTATAAGTCATTTCAGGAATGATAAACAATTTAAAAAGCAGCGTGCAGAGGAATTTGATGCTTCGATAAGTCATAACCAAACAAATTTGCCAAAAGAAATATGGACAACGCAAGGATTACTCAACAAAATTCGAGAATTTGTTAATCCGGAAACAACCAAAAAAGATTATATGTATAAAGCGATGCTCCCGTATATACGGGATGCCAGATCGGTATTATCGATCGGAGGAGATAATTACTCTCTGGATTATAGCATACCGAAAAGATTCACGGATTTAGATGATATTGTTATAGAAAAGGGTAAACCAATGATTATCTGGGGGGCTTCAGTTGGACCATTCAGCAAAAATCCGGATTATGAAAAATATATGATAAAGCATCTTCGTAATATTACTGCAATTTTTGTAAGAGAATCAGCTACGATTGGATATTTGAATGAAAAAGGAGTGATAGACAATGTATACAGGGTTGCAGACCCGGCATTTCTTATGGATCCGATAAAACCGAAAGAAAATAAACTTGAAATTGAGGAGAGGTCAATCGGAATAAATCTCAGCCCATTATTGTCCAGGTATGTAACCGGTGGGAACATAGGTGAATGGACAGAAATCGCTGCTAAATTAATCTCAAGAATCAGTGAATCTACTTCTCGAAAAATATATCTAATACCACACGTGACTAATCCCGATAATTTTGAAAATGATTATGCATTTTTAAAAAATGTTGTTATAAAAGCAAATTGTGAGAAAAATTCAATATTTTTGATTCCTCCAATATACAATGCTGCAGAAACAAAATGGATTATTGGTCAAATGGAAATTTTTGTTGGTGCAAGGACGCATTCTACAATTGCCGCTCTATCTTCGTATGTCCCAACATTATCTTTTGCGTACAGTATAAAAGCTCAGGGAATTAATAAAGATATTTTTGGAGATGAATCCTATTGTTTGAATCCCAAAGAATTGAAATCAGGGACGATCATTGAAAAAATCCAATATATGAGTGATAATTCTCCAATAATAAAAAAAAATCTGCGTACTAAAATTCCGGAAATTCAAAAGATGGCATTATTAGCAGGCAAATACCTTCAGGAAATTATAAGGGAAGTATAATGAAATGCAATTATATAGAGGATTTAGAACGGTCATCGATATCAGAAATCCATAATTATGGGAACAATAACATCCTACCTAAAGCTTCTGTTGTCATTGTGACCTATAATACGGATAAGGATCTGTTATCACAGAATTTGAAATCTTTGAAAGAGCAAACAATCAAAGATTTTGAGATATTGGTTGTGGATAATAGCGATAAAGTAAATCTCCGGGAAATAGTCTCTAAATACAATTTGAAATACCTGAGGCTGGAAAAGAATTATGGCCCTATGCTGGCAAGAAATGTGGGAATTAAATATTCAAATGGAGATATTATAATATTTCTCGATGATGATGCAATTCCTGCTGGTAACTTTGTCGAGCAACATATTCGTGCTTATGATGAAAACAATATATTGGGACTTAGAGGAAAAGTATTGCCCAGGACTTATAGTATTTACAATTATTTTGCATCGCATTATGATCTTGGCAATCAGCCAATTACCTGCCCCATTAATATAGAGGGTAATTCATCCTTTAAGAGAACTGTTCTTTTTGAAGTAGGGGGTTTTAATCCTAAATTGTTGAAGGTTTTAGGTCACGAAGGGATAGAACTGACATATAGAATAATTTGTAAATACAAAGATAAAAGTAAATTGATATATTGGCCATGTGCCACTATATATCATAATTATGCAAATACTTTTATTAAATATCTAAGAAAAAGTTTGAGACATGCAGGAAATGCGGATATGTTAAAGACTCAATATCCGGGCATATTTAAATTTTTCCAACAATATAATTTAAATCCAAATAATAAAAAGAATAAAACTCTAAATTTGATTGATAAGATAAGGTTGAAGGTAATAATAGGATTTGTTCTATTAATTTTAAGAACACGAAATCTTATATATAAATATAATAAATAATTCAGACACGCTCATAGCTTTTGAACAGTACATTATAATAACTTTAAAATCTGTTTAAAGCCTTATGTGTGGCATTACAGGATATTATGATCCAAAGAAATGCGAATCAATTATTAGTCGAATTGTTGAAATGACCGATCTAATTCGACACCGTGGACCCGATGATGAAGGTTA
The DNA here is from genome assembly GCA_012026795.1 of Candidatus Methanoperedens sp. Classification (NCBI taxonomy): domain Archaea; kingdom Methanobacteriati; phylum Methanobacteriota; class Methanomicrobia; order Methanosarcinales; family Candidatus Methanoperedentaceae; genus Candidatus Methanoperedens; species Candidatus Methanoperedens sp. The sequence continues at coordinate 125,332 of VEPM01000007.1, read as the reverse complement.
TGTCTTTATCGATACTCATTCGAATATTTCTATAGATGCTGCTGGGGATGATACGCAGGATACAATTAAAGCAAATTTTGAAAATGTTAATTCATTAGGTAAAGTTCCTCATAACCTTGCTTTTGGTCACCGTCGCTATGCTATTATAGATTTGACACCAGGTGGCCATCAACCATTCTGGGATGATAACCGGTCGGTTTGTGTTTCATATAATGGTGAGATTTACAATTATATTGAGCTAAGAAACGAACTAGAGCAAAAAGGACATAAGTTCTTAACATCATCTGATACCGAGGTCCTGGTTAAAGCATATAAGGAATGGGGTGTAGGTTGTTTCCAGAGATTCAATGGGACATGGGCGCTAAGTCTTTACGACATGAAAGAACGCAAATTATTATTATCCCGTGATCGAATTGGGAAAAGTCCGCTATATTATACGATTCAAAATAACATTCTATATTGGTCTTCGGAAATTAAATCATTACTTCACGCATGTGGAGCTGATAAATTATCCATAAATAAGCAAGCGATATATGATTATATTAATCATGGTTGGAGAGATCTGGATAATAGCACATTCTGGAGGGAGATACATACTCTCCCTGCAGCTTGTTATGCATCTGTTGATAACTCATTAAATTTCCAAATGAATACATATTGGACAATTCCAAATAAAAGATTTGACCAATCTGAAATTAGTTTTGACGATGCAAAGAAACAGATTCAAAACTTACTTGTTGATGCCCTGGAAATTCGTCTTCGTTCTGATATTCCAGTTGGTTTTGCTTTAAGCGGGGGGATGGACTCATCAACTCTCCTTGCACTATATACAAAAGTCCTCAATAAATCTACAGTTTCATTTACAGTGAAATTTCCTCAAAAAGGAGCAAATGAAGAATCTTTTGCTCGCATGGTTGCCAAAAGTTGCGGAAAGCTTGTAGATTATAGAGTGATCGAACCATCATTCAATGATTTTTGGAAGGATGCCGATGAATATATCTGGCTCATGGAGGAACCTTTTCATAATCCTGTTGTTCAAATTGAACAATTGCTTCAAAAAAAATTAAAATCCGAAGGTTTTGGAGTTATTATTAATGGTAATGGAGGAGATGAAATATTCGCTGGCTATGAATATATTTATTTTCAAGCTTACCTTGATTATTTATTGAGAAAAAAGAAATATTGGGCATTTATTAAAGAATCTTTTTCCTGGATAGATAAGGATTTTAAAGCATTCAAACGTATCAATAGTTCAATTCTTATTGCATTAACATATAATTTAACAATTAAAAATATTATTAAAAAATATGTGATGATAAAGGAAAAATCATTACTTCAAGGCTTCGACGATGTCGTGGAAAGAAACATTCCAAAAAATTTTAATGAAATCATGATTGGTAATATGGGGCAGTGGTTAATGAACTATTGGTTGAGAAATGGAAATAAAAATTATTTTGCTATTCCAATGGAAACCAGGTCGCCATTTCTCGATTATAGATTAGTGGATTTTGCATTCAGACTGCCACCAGAATATCTTATACACAATGGATGGCATAAATTCATTTTACGCAAAGCTATGGAAGATTTATTACCAAGTGCGATTATTTGGAGAATAAATAAGATGGGTTTTCCTTTCCCATTATCTGAATGGCTCAAGTCATCAAAAAATATTATAGAAAAGAACTTAAAAACAATTAATTGCCCATATGTAGATGTCGAGCAGCTATTTGAGGAATATGATACTTTGACAAAATCCAATCCTGATCTTCTATGGCGTTATATTTCTTTGCTTCTTTGGTGGAAAAGAGTCGTCCTGAAACAACATTTAATTTAATATTTTATAAATATTATTATTATTATTATTATTCACTGAAAATCAACAACTTAAATTATTTTGAACATTTCATGTAGACATTACACGTCTTCTTGGCAATCTCATCCCATCCAAGACCTTCAGCTAATCGAAGATTATGTGCCCCCATACTCTGGAGTTTAGCTTTATCAGTATTTAAAACTCGCTGCATTGTTTCAAGCAAACCACCCTCCGTCTTCAGGTACAAAAAACTTCCTTTCTCATCCAGTGTATCTGCCAGGCATCCTGTTAATGTAGCTATTATGGGCCTACCAAAAGACATGGCTATTATAACTGCGCCTGAAGTCAAAATATCTTTATAAGGAAGAATAACGATATCCGCAGCATTCATATAGACCTGGACTTCATTATCTGGAATAAAACCAAAGAAAGTCTTTATGTGCGTATTATTTTGACATCTATCCAATATATCCTGTGCGACTTTATTATTCAATGGTTTTCCAACTATCAATAATCTAACGTTTGGATTGTTCAAGGTCTCAAACGAAGTGATAAGCTCATTAATACCCTTGTAGGGTCTTATTTGTCCGAAATTTAGAAATACAATATCTTTCATATTAAGCTTCAGTCTTTCCCTTGCCTGAGAATAGCTTATTACATTTTCGTAGGAACCGATGTAATTCCCATGTGGTATAACTGTAATATTAGAGCCATTTATTCCATATACTTTCATGACCTCTTTTTTTGCAAAAGAGCAATGAACAATCACATTATTGCACAGCCTGGCCAATATTTTGTTAAAAAATAACTCAACGTTTTTGAATTTCCCCTCATGATTAATTATATTATGTACAGTCCATATTACGCTAATTCCTGATAGTTTCAACAGAAACAATTCAAAGATAAATTCACTTGACTTAATAATAGTTATAATTTTATTATCTCCAAAAATATACGGATATGTCCAGTGAATATGTATAATATCTGGTTTCCAGAATTTCCATACTGATCTAAATACTGCAAACAAACCAAAAAATGTGCCAAAACAAACCTCAGCATCTTGCTTTGAGAGTGAATCTGCAAGATTTCTCTGATAAGCATTCGTATGTTTATAATCCGGAATAAATATTATTTTCAAAATTAATCATCCATTAATTGATACCTGCAAAAGTAAAAGGATATGCGTTAAAGGAATGTGTAAGCGTCACCGGCCCCATAGTTCTGCTTTCATACATGGGTCTCTTCCACTTATTGATGATATCAAGATACGAAGGTTTCCGCCTGAATGAATATGCCAGTTCATAAAGTGCTGCATTATCCCCTGCATAGGCAGTTATTTGCTGATATGGCCATTTCGACGGATCTGCTGCATAGGGAGCATGGAAATCCAGGGCTTTCTCCAGGCCTCGTCCATCTTCGAGTCTATAATCATAAAGATCCACCCCGTAATGCCTGGCGATTTCTGCTGTCTGGATCATCGCATTTATAGCATAAAGGGAATAGCTGAGGGAGTTTGTTCTTCCTGTTTCTTTTATCATACTCCCATTTAAGTCCATCTGACTGGAGATTATAGCCTTCCATTGGTCGAAAGCGTAAGTCATACTTTCTGAATCTTCTGTTATCACCGAGGCAGAACTGATGAACACGAGTCGCCAGTTCTCAAAGTTATTCTCAGCTGACCAGTTTTTTGCATCCTCAAGTATTCTTGCGGTCCATGATTTGAATGCATCCTTATCTGCAGGAGTCCAGCCCTGATAATTCCATATAAGCTCGGCTCCATAGAACATACCTGGAAGTGTGATTGCAATCTCGATCTTGGATTGCCAATCTGTGAATCTGGGATTCATCCTTGTCGGGGGATCAATCGACCAGACCCTGATGAATTCCAGTGCTTTATCAGCATACTTTCCTTCTCCAGTAAACGCATATGCCAGCCCCAGGCTACGCACATTTCTCCCCAGCTTTATTGCGGACTGATAGTCTGTCCTGTCACGACTCTTATCGAAGACACCGTCCGTAGAATATGGTAATTCTGAATAATAATCGTGTTTATTTCCACTGGGCGGAGTTTTCCCACCATATGTAACGCTTGGAGTTTGCTCTTTTAATACAGAATTTGCTTCTGAAATCATAGCATTGTATGCAGTTTTCCAAGGCTCTTCATTTGCATCGACCCTTACCTTGATGGCTTTGATCTCATCCATGTTGAGGTACATATTGGGATGGGTAAAATTCGAAGTTGTGGATACTGCCGGAGAATTTACATTCAGGCTAATATTTGTATTACCCGCTTTATCTGGTCCTGTCCGCCCACCATAAAATGTAGACCAATAAATATCCGGAATTATTATAACTAACAGAATAACTAAAACAGTAGATGTTCGAATGCGGATATTGTCTTTCATAGATGGAAATAGGTGCTATTCTTTTTAAACTGTATATAGCTTATGCAAGGATAATTATTTACTAAATTTATATTAATGTATACATAGTACATCATATATTTATATGGGTTAAGATTATTTAATAAAGGGACTATCTGTCGGCAAATGAAAAAAGATAATAATTTTAAACTTCTAGCTGTGTTTGGTATATTATGGAGTTGGTTTTCTCAGATTTTGACACAGATTTTTCAATTTATAGTTCTTATAATACTTGCCAGATTATTGTCTCCACAGGACTTTGGGATTGTGGGATTAGCAACTGTTGTTACAGGTTTGATTACTACTATTAATGAACTTGGACTAAGCGCAGCGATAATTCAGAAAAAACATGTGAACGATATACATCTTTCAACATCATTTTGGGCAAATATAATGATGAGTACTATTCTATTTATTATAGTTGTCTCCACATCCTCATTTATCGCAGATTTTTATAATAATGATATGGTTAGACCAATACTTATTGTTAGTTCTACAGCCTTCATAATTGGATCCTTTGGCATTATTCAAAGATCACTACTCGAAAAGAGTCTTGAATTTAAAAAATTAACGATTGTTGACGTTAATGCGACTTTAGTGTCCGGAATTATATCTATTTTATTGGCATTTTATGGTTATGGTGCATGGAGCATTGTACTTGGAAGCATTTCCAATACATTTGTTTCAGTTATAATATTATGGAAAATAAACGCATGGAGACCATTATTGAAATTCAGTTTCATACATTTTAAGGAACTTTTCGATTTTGGAGGTAATATAGTGGGGTCAAATATTCTGAGATATATGTCCATGAATATAGATTATTTGATAATTGGGAGATTATTTGGCACCTTTTCATTAGGATATTATACTCTTGCAAGAAATTTGACTTCATTTCCTGTACAAAATATCTCATGGACTATAATGAGAGTAACATTTCCGGCATTTTCAAAGATTCAAGATGATGACAATAACGTAAGAATAGGATATCTCAGGATAATTAGATATGTTTCTTTAATCACATTTCCTATGCTCTTTGGTTTGTCTGTAATAGCATTCGAATTCGTTTCAATTTTTTACGGAGAAAAATGGATTCCTATGGTCATATTGTTACAGATATTCTGTGTCAGTAGCGCTCTGGTTTCCATAGGTACAATCGCAAATACTGTACAGTATTCAAAGGGCAGGAGTGATCTTCCGTTAAGGCAGCATACTTATGGCATAATTCTTATGCCTGTAGCCGTTATAATCGGGACAAAATACGGATTAGTAGGAATGGCGATCGCTGTAGCAGTTGGAACAATATTTCTGGTATTGATTTTTCAAATGATGACAAATACATTAATAAAATTAAATATGCGTGCAATTATCAAAGAAATTATTCCTGCGGCGATAGGCTCAATAATTATGATGATTGGCATAGCGATATACAAATATATTGTAATATATAACACACAACAAATATATGTATTTTTAAGTTCAGTATTCATTGGAATACTCATATATATAATATCAATACGAATAATTTATAAAGATATATTCAACGAAATAAAAACGCTAATTCGCGAGATAAAAGGGTGAAGAATATATATATAATGGGTTTGTTAAGGATGGAATCAATGAACAAAAATGTATCGCAATGTCAGCTTATATCGGTCGTTATCTGCGCATATTCCTTAGAACGGATTGAAATGACCATGAAGTGCATACAATCCATATTGGATAATACTTATAAAAATGTCGAGATAATACTTGTCATTGATGGCAACAAAGAACTTAAGCATAAGATGGAATCTCAATTAAGGGCAGTAACTAAAATATTAATAGTTGAGAATATAAAAAATGAAGGTCCTTCTGTATCAAGAAATCGTGGGATAGAACATGCAAACGGAGAAATTATTGCATTTATCGACGATGATGCTTTTGCTTCTTCTAATTGGCTTGAAACTATTGCGAAAGATTTTTCAGAATATCCTGAAATATTGGCGTGTGGCGGGAAGCTGATACCTATTTATGAAGAAAATGCATATAAGCTTCCTGAAGAGTTGTTATGGGTAGTAGGTTGTACATATAAAGGACATCCTGTTAAGAAACAGTTTATAAGAAATGTTATTTCAGCGAACATGGCTGTAAGAAAAGATTTGTTCAATGAGATACAATTTGAAAAAATGTTTGATGGAAGAAACTGGAAAATGGAGGATACTCTTTTTGGCATCAGACTTTTCCTTAGAAATCACAATAATGTATTATATGATCCTGAAATCCTGGTTTATCATAATGTATCTAAAGAAAGAACAAAATTAATTTATTTACTTCAAAGATCTTACTCGGAAGGCTTATTAAAATATGAACTTGGTCAGGTTATCCAGACTAACTTTGCACAAAAGGAAGTTTTTTATCATGAACAAAATTATCTTAAATTAGTAGTATCTTCAATTTCAAAGAATTTTTTTAATATACACCAAATGAATTATTTCTTATTACTTTTTTCAACGACATTTGCTGTAATTACCGGATATGTAATGGGAAATATACTTAATAAAATTCATTACAAACAGGATTATTAGAGCAAAAAAAGGTGTATAATGGGTATTGACAAAATCAGTGTAATAGTTTCTACTTATGATGATCCCATTAATCTTATAGATCAATGCCTGAACTCATTATTATCTCAAGAAGCAATATATGAAATCATAATAATAGATAGTTCGAAAAAGGAAGATATAAAGAAATTTTGTCATACGTTAAATATTGATAAAATCAAATATTTTTATACACCTCCAAAAGGACTGTCTGAAGCACGAAACGAAGGTATCAGAGTCTCTAAAAAAAACATCCTTGCATTTACGGATGCTGATTGTATAGTTGATCTGAATTGGGCAAAAAACATTTCCACTTCCTTTGCCGAAAATGTTGCAATTGTTGGGGGAAAAGTCCTTCCAAAATGGACTGTCAAACCAAATAAAATATTTTCCAACTCATCTATTGCCCAGGGATTTTACTCGCTATTTGATATGGGTAGTGATTTAAAGGAAGTTGATCAGATTTTTGGAGGAAATTTTGCAGTTAATAGAAATTTAATTTCAAATCAGAATTTTCTAGCGCATATAGGAAGAAGAAAGGAAAATCTATTGTGTGGCGAAGAAATTGATTTTTGCAGGCGTATCAAGAAGAAAAATTTGAAAATAATATATAATCCCGCAGCCATTGTTTGGCATCAAATACCCATAGAAAGAACAAAGTTCAAATGGATGTGGAAAAGGATGTATTACTCAGGGATTACAAGGGCAATGCTTGGCGGTAAGCCTACCCCAAGAACAGTAGAATATGCCAATTATAATATATTTGATTTACTTTTTATTATTTTTTTCTCAATTCCGTATGTTACAGGCATAATAAAAACACTATTATTCAATATAAATATAAAATTTAAATCATGAAAATATCAATAATTATATGTACCAAAGATAGACTACAAGATTTGATGAATTGTTTGGAATCTATTTTAGCTCAATCAATCATGCCCGATGAAATTATAATAATAGATTCAAGTAATTCTGAAGAAAATATCGATAAATTGAGAAAATTTATACATAAAAACGATTTCATAAAACATTATACTATCAGAGTTGGCCTGACAAGGGCAAGAAATGCCGGAATCGAAAAAAGTAGGGGAGAAATAATAATATTTGTTGACGATGATGTAATATTAGATAAAGATTATTTATATGAAATTTTAAAAATATTTGATTCTTATGAAAATGTTGGATTAGTAACAGGAGACATAATTCAAGCTGATATGTTAACAAGGACATTTCCAAAGTTAATAAGATATTCTTTCATAAAGGATATAAGGAATGTTTTTTTCTTCCTGTTTTTTTTGAGCAGATTTGGTAATGGATATTTTCTACCATCAGGATTTCCCAGATATATAGTAGGCCACAACAAAATCAAAAGAATCGAATGTGTACAGGGCGCAAATATGGCATTTAGAAAAAATGCTCTGGATGAGTTTCATTTTGATGAGTATTTTAAAGGATATAGTTTTATGGAAGATTGTGATATATCATACAGGATATCAAGAAAATTCAAAGTAATATTCACTCCATTTGCAAAACTTATTCACAAAGCATCCCCGGTATCAAGGGACTCTGACAGTGATAGGGCGAAAATGTTAGTAGAAAATCACTTTTATTTATTCAAGAAAAATTTTCCTCAGACAATTCAACATAGATTTGCATTTTTGATCTCGATTATTGGTTTATTTTTATTGGCCGCGCTCAGATTTAGTTCAAATGAATTTCGGGGATACTTCTACGGGTGTATTGAAATTTTAAAAAAGGAGTGATATTTTGGAGAAGCCTTACTTATCAATAATTGTACCTGTTCTGAATGGTGCTAACCATATTAACAATTTGATGAACTCCCTGATTAATATCAATTATCCGGATAATAAATATGAGATTCTTATTGTAGATAATGGGTCCAGGGATACGACAGTTGAATTAATTAAAAAATTTCAAAAAAATATTCCAGAATTAAAGTTGTTTTTTGAAAAAAGAAAAAGTTCCTATGCAGCAAGAAATACAGGGATCAGGAATGCTAAAGGAGAAATATTAGTATTCACTGATGCTGACTGTATTGTTGATAAAAACTGGTTAATTAATATCGTTGAGGGTTTCTCAGAAAATTCAGTTGGTTGTGTGGCAGGTGAAATTTTATCAGGAAAATGGTTTAATATCGTGGAGGAATATTATACAAAAAAAGATATAATGTCCCAAAAAAATACATTGAATTCAGAGTTCTTACCATATCCCATGACAGCAAATGTTGCCTACAGGAAGGTGATATTTGAAAAAATAGGCTATTTTGATGAAAAATTAATTTCAGGTGGCGATGCTGATTTTGCATGGCGGATGCAATTAGAAACAGAATATAAGATAGTATATGACCAAAATGCAATTGTAATTCATAAACATAGAACAAATATAAAATCCTTATTTAAGCAACAATTTAGCTATGGATACGGAAGTGTGCTTCTATATGAAAAACATAGTTCTTTTATGAATTTTAATCTAAAAAGTACATTAATAGATTATTTAAAGCTTGTGCTCAGTATCGCCTTATTCTATTTTCGGTCATTTACCAGGCTGTTCTGGAAATGTGGCAGATATGGTTTATTCGAACCCTTATTAGCATTCTTATGCATATCCGGTTATCGTCTCGGAAGATTATATGGATCAATAAGATTAAAAAAATTATTTATTTAGGATAATTGAGGTTTCAATATGTCAAAAATTAATATTAACATAAGTCCATCAAAAAAATTGGAATTTCCTGAATCAGGATTTCATTCATCACTTGATTCAAAAACATATCTGATTCTTATTTCTATTAGCCTGATATTTTTATTCTATAGTATCTGGGAAATAAAACCGGTTGTAGTCAACAATACAGATTTTCTTGGATTAACATCTCATTTGACTCTTGCCTACTGGATTGGATTTTTGATACTAATATTTAGTTCAATACGTTTATATTTAGACACACAGTATAAAAATACATCGATATATATAATACATTTATTAACTCTTGGTGTGTATCTTTTTGGTTTACCAGTATTTGCCGAGGAAAATGCATGGTTTGCCTGGTCTTATTATCCAGCAGGAGAAGTTCAAAATGTTTTGATAAATAAATATATTAATATCAATTCTGAGGATCTTTTAGCCTATAACATGTGGCCAGCTACTCATATAGTTTCAGCATTCCTTATTCTAATTGGGGATATTGGTTTAATGTCTATTATAAAGTATATGCCATTATTCTGGATGATCGCCCTAATTTTTTTTACATTTGTTATGGGAAGAATCTTTCATTTCTCTCCTGATCAATCTTTTTTACTCTCTTTTATGATCCTTACTTCGTTTGTATTGTTTTTATATTACTATGGTCCACCGTCCATAGCCTACCTAATTTTTGTTATGATATTTATATTATTAAATGATTTTAGCATAAATCAGAAATATGATGAATATGTTCCGTTAACCCTATTCATTTCTGCTCTTATCATAACACATTTATTGACCTCGTTAGTCGTGATGGTGATGATATTTATTATGTATTTAAATGAAAGACGATTTAAAACCTTAATGCTTTTTTCGATAATATTTTTCTTTTCATATTATATTTTCATAGCACCATTCATGTTTAAAATTGCAGCAGACAATATTTCTAAAATCTTAATAGTGAATAAATCTATTGAATTCGTGGAGACTAATATGATATTCCAAATACCAAGACTCTTGAAATATACTTATCTTGCAATATACATTATTAGTGTAATTTTTGTTACATTGAATCTGTTATATAACAAAACTTTATTGAATAATAAAAAATCAATTCATTGTCTTATGTGGTTTACAGGCATAGGATTGTTTTTAATGCTCAATTATGGTTCTGAAATGGATGACAGATTATATATATATAGCATAATACCAGCTGCTACTTATATCATAGCTAATATTTCAAATCGCAGTAAAATCTTGATCACAATTATGGTGATTTTTTTATTTCTTCACATACCTGCTCATTATGGTTCGGAAAGTATGGATATGGTTTATACAACGGAATTATATGGTTCAAAATTTTTTGCATTGAGAATGGAACCCGGAAATGAATATCCTATAAGTATAAATTATGTTTTTGGACCTTTGTTGGATTATTACCATCCCTTGCCCTTTTACAAAAGGTGGAGTATAAGCCCGTATCGTTCAGGTATTTACAACCCAAGCAATGCCTCATTGGAGGATTCAACATATATTATACACTCCAAACAAACAAATAATTACCTTCTTAGCTTTTTTGGATATGATTCCATTAAATTGTGGTTAGAATCAAATAAGACACCCAAATTAATATATACAAATGGATATTATAATATATATAAAAATAATATTTAATATTTTGGATTGCTATCAATCTTTTTAAATGATAAATCCATTCTAAAAGACTTATAATGAAAACAGTATCTAACGTTAAAATAAATAGTATAAATTTAATAGTGGATAAATTTATATTGACAACATCTATAGTTATAATATTTTCACTTATATTATTTTTTAGTCCTATGTCAACACCTGATAAAACTCCTTTAGACTATACACTGGTCTGGAGTGATGAGTTTAACAGCAATTTTTTGAGTTCTGATTGGATGGTATATGAAGGTAACCAGAGCGGAGCTGCTTCTGATACATTATTCCACTCAAGTATGGTGAAAGTAAGTAATGGTCAACTGCATCTGGGTATAGCTATGAACCCATCCAGCGGAAGAAAATATATCGGTGGCGGTGTTGATAATATTAATTCCGTAGTCGATAAAATGGAACAGGGAAGATGGGAAATTAGAGCAAAAATGCCACCCGGATTTGGCACAGATGGATATTTCGGTCTTTACGGTTCGGCAGGAGAATGGCCACCAGAAATAGTTATAGCAGAGACTATCGGGAAAAGACCGACAAAATCATATCTGATTCAAGTGTATGAAAATGTATCCAATATTCCAATATATGATGTAACAGAGGTTATCCAATCAAATCCGGATTGGACTCAAGGATTTAATGTATATGCCTTTGAATGGGACGGCGATCAATTGAAATGGTATATCAATGGAAAACTAAAGAAAACATCGCAACAGCGTTATACCACAATAAAAATGAAATTCAGTGCTGGAGCATGGAGTGGAATATGCGGATCTGATTGGCCAGACTGTGCGAGTTCAAATGTACTTCCAGCATATATGGATATAGATTATGTACGCATTTATAGTAAGAATTAATGAAAGGATTTTGACTTTCAATATTATGTACACCATTGAAGGTGAACTCTCGAAGGGTATTTCATTCTTCTTTGGAGAGTGTTGTTTTATATTACTGACTTGACACTGGCATACGTTTATTATTTATAAAACAATTTAAACCATATGTGAAAAAGAAAAATAATAAATATTTATGTAAAATAGACGATTAATATGATATTACCCAAAAGAGAAAATTTATATAAAGAGGCACACAGAAAATTTTATAATTATGATTCTATAGAATATTTGTCTTCAAACAAAAAATCTATAGAATCAGTATATTACATTTCAAGGATAAATGAAATTATTAATATAGTCGAAAAATCAATTCCATTGAAAGGGACGGTTTTGGATATTGGATGTGCACAAGGCAATATACCATTAATTCTTGCTGAAAAAGGTTATAATGTTGTAGGTGTGGATTATATCTCTGATGGTTTAAGCTATGCATTTTTGAAATACGAACATGGAAATTGCAATTTTGTAGCTGGCAATGCTGAAAAATTGCCATTTAAGAATAACTTTAATTGTATAATTATTTCAGAATTCTTAGAACATGTTAACAAACCAGAGCTTTTTTTAAATTTATTTAATAATTTTTTGGAAGAAAATGGTATTTTAATTATCACAACTCCCAATGGCTCCTCTATTCTAAACATTAAAGTTCCAAATTATACTTCCTTTAAACTTAATAATGATTGCAAAAAGATAGGCCCTGAAAAAAAGGATCATGTGTTTAATTTTAACATGTTTGAAATAAAGAATTTATTAGTAGAGTCAAAATTTGAAATCATTGAGAATCGGTATATAAATTCATATATATTAAATCCTGTTACTTATTTTATATATAAAAATTTGCCTATAGGTGTTGTTTATAAATTAAATTCATATTTCTCTAATATTCCAATTTTTAAAAAATATTTATGTTCTACAATTTTATTTGCCGCTAAAAGAAAAATTAATATTGATTAATTAAGATATTTATTAATTTTTCCGATAAATGCGTACATAATCTATATCTAAATATGCTGGAAGTATACTTGAACTCGCACAATCTGGCCAAATAGACCCGCATATTCCACTCCATGCTCCAGCACTGAATTTCATAGGAATAGTAATGAATTTCTGTGTTGATGTCTTTTTAAGCTGACCGTTAATATACCATCTTAATTGATTGCCATCCCATTCAAAGGCATATACATTAAATCCTTGTGTCCAATCCGGATTTGATCGGATAACCTCTGTTGAATCGTATTCTATATCATTATATAAACTATATGTTTGAGCCAGAGATGATCGTGTCGGTGTTCTCCCAAAGGTTTCTGCTATAACTATTTCTGGTGGCCATTCTCCTGCCGAACCATAAAGACCGAAATATCCGTTTGTGCCAAATCCGGGTGGCATTTTTGCTTTAATTTCCCATCTTCCCTGTTTCAATTTACCGGCTATGGAATTAAGATTATCAACACCACCGCCGATATATTTTCTTCCGCTGGACGGGTTCATAGCTATACCCAGATGTAGTTGGCCATTACTTACTTTCACCATACTTGAGTGGAATAATGTATCAGAATTGGCTCCTCCCTGGTTATCTCCAAATACTCTCCAATCGGAACTCAACGAATTGCTGTTAAATTCATCGCTCCATAAAAGAGTGTAAGAACCTGAAGGTGTTGGTACAGGTGTTGGTATGGGGGTTACTGTTTTCAATCTCAAGTCTACATCATCAACCCAGAGTGTACCTGAACCATAAAGCCTGAACTCAATCCTCACAAATGCAGTATTCGAAGGTGCAGTAGCTTGAACTGTAAGCTGGGTCCAACCTGTCGTGCCCCTTACAGATCCAACTGACTCCATGCCACTTAAATAATTCATGGACGCGTCCCAGAAGTTAATAACAAGCCTTCCATACTGGACAACACTTACAGTCTTCATCCATGCAGATACAGAATATACATTACCAGCCCGTCCTGAGATCTTATTTGTTTTGCTCAACCATCGCGAAAATGATCCTGTGGGTTGGATGGATACGATTTTGACTGACCGACTTCCTGTGTGTGGGGTGGTTGCCCAGGTAAAAGCGGCATTTCCATGTGTAAAATACTCGATTGACGGATCGGTTTCAAAACCGGAGTTGGGTGCAAGATTAATATCTGCTGCCGATGATATTGGTATAGAAAGGAAAAATATTATTGAAATTATGTGAATTCTTCTTATATATCTCATTTTTTTTAGTTTAATTGATTTTCTGTTTATTTTGATCATGATGACTACGATCAAATAATTCATGAATGATTATAAATATAATAGAAAGTTTATACTTGTTTTTAAGGTTTATTGTGGGAATTGATAGTTTTTTATTGTATTAAAATCGATTTTTTTTGATATTAGAACAATTTCTATTATTTTTACAGATTATAAGAGATTTTTGACTTAGGATTTATCTTATAATGCAGCATATTCTATGAAATTAAAGATAAATTCTGAGAAATTCTATAGAGTGTGAATGTTGAGATTATTGAAATAAAAAAATTTTAAAATGATTAAGATTTCATTAATTTTTCCGATAAATGCGTACATAATCTATATCTAAATATGCTGGAAGTACATTTGAACTCGCACAATCTGGCCAATCAGATCCGCATATTCCACTCCATGCTCCAGCACTGAATTTCATGGGGATAGTAGTGAACTGCTGTATTGATGTCTTTTTAAGCTGACCGTTAATATACCATCTTAATTGATCGCCGTCCCATTCAAAGGCATATACATTAAATCCTTGAGTCCAATCCGGATTTGATTGGATAACCAGCGTTGAATTGTATTTTATAGCACTTGATAAACCATATAGTTGAACAAGAGTTGATCGTGTTGGTATTCTCCCTATAGTCTCTGCTATAACTATTTCTGGTGGCCATTCTCCTGCCGAACCGTAAAGACCGAAATATCCGTCAGTGCCAAATCCGGGTGGCATTTTTGCTCTAATTTCCCATCTTCCCTGTTTCAATTTACCGGCTATGGAATTAATATTATCAACACCGCCACCGATATATTTTCTTCCGCTGGACGGGTTCATAGCTATACCCAGATGCAGTTGACCATTACTTACGTTCACCATACTTGAGTGGAATAATGTATCAGAAGTAGCTCCTCCCTGGTTAGATCCAAATACTCTCCAATCGGAACTCAAGGAATTGTTGTTAAACTCATCACTCCATAAAAGAGTGTAAGAACCTGAAGGTGTTGGTACAGGTGTTGGTGTAGGGGTTACTGTTTTCAATCTCAAGTCCACATCATCAACCCAGAGTGTACCTGAACCATAAAGCCTGAATTCAATCCTCACAAACGCAGTATTCGAAGGTGCAGTAGCTTGAACTGTAAGCTGGGTCCAATCTGTCGTGCCCCTTACAGATCCAACTGACTCCCTGCTACCCAGATGGTTCATGGATGTATCCCAGAAGTTAATAACAAGCCTTCCATACTGGGCAACACTTACAGTCTTCATCCATGCAGATGCAGAATATATATTGCCAGCCCGCCCTGAGATCTTATTTGTTTTGCTCAACCATCGCGAAAATGATCCTGTGGGTTGGATGGATACGATTTTGACTGATCGATTTCCTGTGTGTGGGGTGGTTGCCCAGGTAAAAGCGGCATTTCCATGTGTAAAATACTCGATTGACGGATCGGTTTCAAAACCGGAGTTGGATGCAAGATTAATATCTGCTGCCGATGATATTGGTATAGAAAGGAAAAATATTATTGAAATTATGTCAATTCTTCCTATATCTCTCAATTTTTTTAGTTTCATTGATTTGTTGTTTTTTCTCATCATCATAATTACCATGATAATATATTTTTCTATCACCCATATATTTACCTTTGATTAAAATGATAATAATAATGATGAAAATTTGAATAGTAGGATACAAGCAATTGCATTTCCGACAATTCATGATCATGATACTCACCACAAGTTAAAACATTTGTTAGAAGAAGATATGCTTATATAAGTTAACGTAATTATAGGCTCAGGTACTATAATCTGCAATTTGGGAATTCCAATAAATAGGGTATAATGTAGGTAGGTGTGTATGAGAACGAGTTATAGTCTTATCAGAGTAACGTGTTGATATTTACCCCTAAAAAAAGATTCCTTTAACAAAATAGGAAGTAAGATCAGTATGTCATTAATTGATAAATATGGTATGGAAAAAAGGATTAGCATTGTTATTCCTACTTTAAATGAAGGTCCGAACGTAAAACATGTCTTTTCTAAAATTCCTGAATTCATTGATGAAATAGTTGTAGTTGACGGGAATTCGACGGATGGAACAAGAGAAGAGATAAAGAAATATAGAAAAGACGCAAAAATCATTCTTGAAAATAGACCCGGAAAAGGCCAAGCACTTAAAACCGGTTTTAAGAATGCATCCGGGGACATAGTTGTGATCATGGACGCGGATGGAAGTCATGACACAAAAGAACTGCCAATGCTACTTGAACCAGTACTGGATGGTTATGATGTCTCACATGGATCACGTTTGATTCAAGGTGGAGGTTCTGATGATTTCACACCTTTCAGAAGACTCGGAAATAAGATGTTTGTAAGCCTTGTTAACTATATGTATGGATCAGAGTATTCAGACCTTTGCTACGGGTACCGGGCATTCAAGAAAGATGCGATCGAAAAAATGACATGCACCTCGAAAGGTTTTGAGATAGAGACTGAACAGTCCATACGTGTTACAAAAACAGGACTTAAAGTCAAGGAAATACCCTCATTTGAAGCGCATAGAATGCATGGAAATTCAAATCTAAACACGTTGAGAGATGGATGGAAAATACTTGATGTAATTGTAAAGGAATTTATCAAAGATTTTGGAAAACGAAAATGAACTTAAAAATCAGAGATAAGAAAAAAAAAGCTATGCGAATACAATATCTTTCATATCAAGCTTCAACTTTTCTTTTACTTGAGAACAGCTTATTTCGTTCCTAATCACCGTAATTTGCACCGGCAAAAGTAAAAGGATATGAGTTAAAAGAATGTGTAAGCGTCACAGGCCCCATAGTTCTGCTTTCGTACATGGGCCGCTTCCACTTATTGATGATATCAAGATACAAAGGTTTCTGCTTGAATGAATATGCCAGTTCATAAAGTGCGGCATTATTTCCTGCATAGGCAGTTATTTGCTGATATGGCCATTTCGACGGGTCTGATGCATAGGGGGCATGGAAATCCAGGGCTTTCTCCAGGCCTCGCCCATCTTCGAGTCTATAATCATAAAGATCCACCCCGTAATGCCTGGCGATTTCTGCTGTCTGGATCATCGCGTTTATAGCATAAAGGGAATAGGTGAGGGAGTTTGTTCGTACTATCTCTTTATTCATCCTGCCATTTAAATCTATTTGACTGGAGATTATAGCCTTCCATTGGTCGAAAGCGTAAGTCATGCTTCCTGAATCTTCTGCTATTACTGAGGCAGAACTGATGAACACGAGTCGCCAGTTCTCAAAGTTATTCTCAGCTGACCAGTTTTTTGCATCCTCAAGTATTCTTGCGGTCCATGATTTGAATGCATCCTTATCTGCAGGAGTCCAGCCCTGATAATTCCATATAAGCTCGGCTCCATAGAACATACCTGGAAGTGTGATTGCAATCTCGATCTTGGATTGCCAATCTGTGAATCTGGGATTCATCCTTGTCGAAGGATCAATTGACCAGACCCTGATGAATTCCAGTGCTTTATCAGCATACTTTTCTTCTCCGGTAAACGCATATGCCAGCCCCAGGCTGCGCACATTTCTCCCCAGCTTTATTGCGGATTGATAGTCTGTCCTGTCGGAATCCGGATTAAAGACGCCATCTGTTGTATATGGCGGATCAGAAAAATAATCATGTTTATTTTCGTTTGGTGGAATTTTACCCCCATACGTGACACTTGGCGGTTGCTCTTTTAATACAGAATTGGCTTCTGAAATCATGACATCGTATGCAGTTTTCCAGGGTTCTTCATTTGCATCTACCCTGGCCTTGATGGCTTTGATCTCATCCGGGCTGAGGTACATATTGGGGTGGGTAAAATTTGAAGTCGCATTCGATTGTTTTCGTACAGGTGTGGGATCTGGAGTGATTACTGGTTCAGAAGCGACTGTTTTTAAAATCATCTCCGTGTCATCCACCCAGAGTGTGCCAGGACCATAGAGCCTGAATTCCACCCTTACAAAGGTAGTATTCGGAGGTGCAATAGCTCGAACTGCAAGCTGGGTCCAATCTGTTGTGCCACCTATATTTCCACCTGACTCATTACCACCTAAATAATTCAAGGATCCATCCCAGAAGTTAATAACAATCTTTCCATACTGGGTGACATCTGCAGTCTTCATCCATGCAGATGCAGAATATCCATTACCAGCCTGCCCGGAGATCGTATCCGTTTTTCCCAACCATCGTGAATATGATCCTGTGGGTTGGCTGGATACTATTTTGACTGATCGACTTCCTGTGTGCATGGCGTCGGTTGCCCAGATAAAATTGCTACCTCCGTATGTGGAGTAGGAGACTGTGGGATCTGTTTCAAATCCAGGATCGAGTGCAAGATTGGATGATGAATTTGGTGCAGGAGTCTGGATAGGGTTTTCTATTTTCAATCTCAAATCTGCATCATCCACCCAGAGTGTGCCAGGACCATAGAGCCTGAATTCCACCCTTACAAATGTGGTATTCGGAGGTGCAATAGCTCGAACTGTAAGCTGGGTCCAATCCGTTGTGCCACCTATATTTTCATCTGACTCGCTGCCACCTAAATAATTCAAGGATTCGTCCCAGAAATTAATAACGAGCTTTCCATACTGTGCGACACCAAGTGATTTCATCCAGACTGATCCGGAATAATCATTGCCGGCCCGGCCAGAGATTGTATCCGTTTTGCTCAGCCATCGGGCATATGATCCTGTGGGTTGGCCGGATACTATTTTGGCTGACTGATTTCCTGTGTGTGCTTCATCTGTAGCCCATGTAAAAGTGCCATCTCCACGGGTGAAATAGCCTAATCCTGGGTCGACTTCAAAACCGGAGTTTAGGATAATATTAATTGATTGATTGCTTACAGTCTGATTTACATCAGAATTAACTGCCGTAGATATTGCTATAGAAAATAAGAGTATAAATATAGTATTTAAAATTATAAATATCGTAGTATATAACTCCATCTTTTTCACTTTTATTGATTTTCTATCCGTTTTATTCATGATTATCACTATAATTTTTTTTATCAATGTAAATCCTAATACAAGAACATAAAGCAGTAGGATAGTTTTTATGGTTTTTAAAGGTTTATTGAGGTTTCTATTTCATTTTATATTATTTTGCATTCACCCACAAGTGCAGTTCACGATAAGGTGAAGTAAAATTGTCTTCCCTGAACAACCAGAACTCAAGCTTGAGGTTGCTTCCTGTTTTGTCCGGAACAAAAGTTACATTTTCTTCCCTTGTTTCATTATGAGCCAGCATGAAAGATGTATTTGTCAACACTTCTTTTTCAAGAGCTACCTGCAAGGTATAATTAATGGGGATATATTCATGATTGGACACACCAACAAGGATTGTTGAGGGGGAATTAATTTTAAGATCTGTCGTATAGTTCTGCGCTTTTCCTGATGGTTCAAGGATATAAAATTCAGTAAATCTTTCTCCTATCTTGGGAGTTGTGATCACAAAATAGATCATGCCTGCTGCAAAGACAACGGAAAATGCAAGAATTATTATTAAATTAACGTCTTTTTGGCTTTTATGGGTATTGATCTCATTGTAGATTATTTCATGTACCCGGTGGAATGGAACCGAGAACTGCTCTTCTAAAGGCAATTTTCCCCTCTTGTATGCTGCTATTATCGCCATAGATATGCTATATAAGGAAAGTGAGAAGAGAATTGGAATAAGACTTATCCCGAAGGTGAAATTGAGAATCAAGCCCATGAGAGGTATTACTGCTATACTGAGACCAAGGCTTAATGCGACTCTCTTAACTCCTTCAAGGTCATGCTTTTTTGGAAATAATGCAGCTGTCAACAAATAACCTGGGAAAAAAAGTACCATGGGAATCCCCAGTAACGCCCTTAAATTTGTGTCGAGAAATGTTGGGACAAGGACGGAAACAATAGTCAGTTGTGTCCATATCAATATTATCAAAAGGTCAAATGGATGTTTTTCGCGCACTTTCATTCAGAACGTGTCCTTTATTATTCGGATTGAGAATTTATACTTCTCAACATAATTACAAAGTAATAAACTCTTTGTTCATACTGATAAAATACAATATCAAAGCCAAACATTAAATATTTGATAATGGATTGAAATAATTATGGTAAAAGGTAAGCAGGGTATTGAACAGAAACAAAACGATGAAGTTGAACAAATAGAGATGAAAATCATCAGGTTATCAAGAATTGGTTCAAGTGGCAATGTCGCGCTCTTCGGGGAAAACAATAAGGAGATCATAGCACCTGTGCAGATCACTAAAAGTTTTGTTGACAGAAGGGAATTCCGTCCATGGGAACTTAATAACTTCCTTGAGGGTAAAATAAATTCAATAATTCCAATTCAACCTTTCATTGCTTATCCTGTAATAGATAAAACTACAGGTTTATGCTATTTAATAACATTTGAAAAAATCATTCCGACAACACCTGAGTTCATTGATGCACAGGTATATGGAAGACCTTATTCGATACCTTCCGTGATCAGGTTTGGCCTGGGAACGTATAAGATAAAGACAAAAAACAACCTGCCTATAGCTGTTAATCTTGGTAATTTCAGTAATAACAGCACAATGAGGCTTGAAGGACTAAATATTAATCGAAAATTCAGTCATACGGCAAAGCCGGTCCATAGTCTTATAAAAATCCTCAGGGATATCGTGGAACTCGATGCTCAAAATGATTTTAAGACACCTGAAGAACTTTTGAAGGCATTGAATAAAAGACTTTGATTATATCCATTTAACTGATAACTATAATGCAGAAAGGTGGCAAGAGGAACTTCGCCACCTTTGCTGATACACAACCTATCATTTACTTACTAATACTCAATATGTATATCCCAGAATATATAGATTTTTTAAAAATTTATGCTTAGCATAATTGTCATCATTATATACATTTATGTGATAACTACTACAAATCTTAAATTTTAAGAAACTGATTATCAGGAAATAAGATCGATTGAAAGCTATATATTCCCGAAGAACTTATTTAATAATAGGACTTGTACCATAGCTCAAAATCAAAAACGATAGACGGACATGTGAAGTGGTGATTGGAAAAATGGTATCTGATAAATTTCATGGATATACAATAATTTATCGAGGTGGATTTCGATGAAGTTATGGATGACTCTGTATGCGATGACATGGGTTGCGTTAATTGAGTTTCTTCTTGTGATGACTTTCAGGGGCTCTTTTGTTCTGGTATATCTGCATATCGTGTTAGGCATCGCCATCATCGGGCTTGCATTTTATAACTTTTCCGGTATTCGCAAATCCAGGGTTATGGGCAGGGTAAAGCGCATAGCTCAGACAAGTCTTAATCTCTCAGTGTGGGCTGGCATATTCGGAGCCGTACTCTTCTTTGACATTGGCAGGACCCTGACAATCCCGGTAATCAATACCTCAATTTATGGTCTCATCCTTTTCTTCCATATCATATGCGCCTTTGCGATCATTACCCAGGCTGCCGCAATAGCGATCGCATATGATATGTGGGAGGACAAAGAGTTTGTAAAGGAAACGGATCCAGGAATTGTGCCGCCTAATCCCATGCAGCAGAATGGTTAAAGAAATAAGGGTTGGCTTTTTTCCTTTTTATCGTTTCATCCTTACGATTTTATTTACTGCCAGAAGTATTGCTACTGACAAAATTATCTCAAATCCGGCTTTTATCTGCTGAACAGAATTAACCCATTCCCCATGACCTCCGAAAGTCCTGTCCCACTCCCGAAAGTTCTGTTCCAGTCTTCAGATGGTGCTGCTCCAGAGCTTCCTGCAAACAATAAGAGTGACATGGCTATTTTTCCAAAAGTAAACATGGCTGCAAATGCCGAATTTATATTCATGATTTCGTGTCTCTTATATCAACTTTCATCTGGAAAACACAACCTTTCAGCTTACCATAATAACAGGGTAATATCTTACCACGATAATGTTTAAATCTTTATCAAGTATGATGTCCTGGTCACTATAACTAAAACGGGTCCCCATAGGCCACCCAAAAATACCTTTGAATGAAATCTGTACTACAGATGCATTGGGAATATCCATCCTTGAAAAATTTAGCATCCAATCGGGTTTGAATGTATAGGTCTGGTCATTGAGAACTGCCATTCCTTTAATTCTGGATGTATTGATAATTATCTCACCAGTATCATCCATAACAAGAAGTTCGGGCATATTGAATCGTCCTGTAACAGGAGACATTGTTATATTCCTTTCAGGTACGACTCTTAATGCATAGATCATCTCTGTCATGGGTATATAATTATCGGGCGGTGTTTTTCGTATTCGCTCCACATCAGACCTTTGATAGGTTTCGAAAACACTTCTGTTCACCCAGTTCGCCCAGGTATCGCAATAGTCATCAAACATGGGTTCATAGGAACCTTTCGTCCCATCGCCAAAGTTACAATTACGGTATGGAGGTTCGCCCAATGCCGCAGAGTAATTAAAATATTCTGCTGCTTTGAGGGCCTCGATGCTTTTCTCAAAAGACGCAGAGGTTACGGGGGTTGTATTGTACTTCAATAAAAATGATTTATTATATAGGGAGTTAACATGAAAAGCCACACTCCCATCTAAACTTTGACCCGGGAAAAGTGTCGTATCCTGTAATTTATTTTCGTGTTGGAGGTCTCTTAAGACCTGTAAATAATATGGGTTGTCATAAGGTTCAAGGGTCGTTGTATTGAATGTCCTGTCCCCTTCATGCAGGTTCAGATCTTTCAGTTTAAAATCAATAGTTTTTGAACCATTATTTTTTATAGATAGATTATATGCTGCATAGTATCTCTCAGAAATATCATATTTATTCCTGTATATTTTGTCATATAAGTTATGCGTGCCATTTTCCTTTCGTACCCACAAATCGTAGTAACCTCTATCCCCGATTTTCAGGAGTGCGCTTTCATTATTGAGCATTATCTCGATCAAGTCATTATGCCTGGAAACATGGATAGTTTTATTCTCGTTGCCGGTTTTGCTGATTTGCGCATTTTCCACCCAGTCAATATGGAATTCGTTCTTGAGAAAACTCAGCAGTCGTTGACTTTCGTTTCCAGGCACATTTTCCCAGCTGAATAAATAAATGTCTTCATTGCCTGAATTATCATGCATGTACACGCTTGAGAAGGAAGTTATTTTAATTTCAGGTGTATTTTCTTCTTTTGATGAGTGAGTTAAGTTCTGGGATGAGACATTCACTGTTTTTGTCTGTATTAAGTCTGGTGCAGGGGTGAGGGCGATATTCTTTTTTCCGGTACATCCGCTGAACAGAACTGATAGTAATAGAAATATTATAACGGTTGTTATAATCCTGTTCCTTAGTACCATATCATTTCTCCTTTTTACATCATCTTCCGTCCTGCTATATATGCTGCCAGGATTATTGCAATTGAAATAATAACTTCAAATCCCGCTGCCCTCTTTGTCTGAGCCGCAACCGGAGATTTCCCAACCTGAGTGGTTACATTATGTGTCTCCAGCACCGAATTTTCAGTAACCTCCCCAGGAATCGCTTGCGAACTCGCCACATTGGTTGGATAAAACCTGAGTTCATCCGAATTCTCCACAAAGAAGCTGAGGTTCCCTAAAAGATTTATACTGCTTCCGGCTTCCAGGTCGATCGGCTCCCTGTTCTTTAATTCTATCCGATCTGGGTCCATGACAGTGACATTGAACACACCCAGCCTGTCACCATCTTTTATTTGAGTAACATTATCCGACACGAACACGGTGTTCCGCAGCTGTATCACATCGACCGTGGCGCCTGCAAATACGGCGTCAAGGTATGTGATAAGTTTGGATGTTCCGGTTTCTCCCGGCTGGAAATATCTATAAGCATTCCCACTTGACAACCATACATCATCAAGATCAACACCATTCCTGCTCAGTACCAGCCGTGCTTTTCTTGGATCAGACCTTGTATCAATGTACTTAACAGTCAGGGCGTATCCTTCGCCCAGTTCCCATGTGTCCATTCCAGGTTCCCATGCTACCGGCCGTCCGGATTTCAACTCATCGTCCCATTCAAACCATGACGGCTTCCCAACAAGTGCTTTTTTTTCATATATACTATCACCATGCGCTATCAATAATTCTGCAAACCCGTTGTTTCTTGCAGTATATTTTTTCCCGCCCAGGCTGAATATAACATATGATATGTTCGCCCTGTAACTTGTATATGTGAGACCATTTTCGGGAATCCTCCTGCCTGTCATGTTCGTTATTTCAAGCGATTCTGAATAATTGCCGGATTCAAAGTCATACCAGAACCCGGCATAATTCAGACCGTCCCATGCGGTAAGGTTGTTTGAGGCTGTACGCAAAGCTCCCCTGTGTTCACTCTTTTCCTGACCCCAATCACGATATAAATATAACCTGAGATCATTCGAATCTGCCACTTTTATTCTAATATTGTCCATTACTTCGATGATACTGCCTGGCTTTAGATCAACAGACACAGCCGTATTTCTCATTGTAATGCCTGTATCAGAAATATCTGTTACTTTCATCACTCCGAAAATATCGACTTTCTTATAATACTGAGTAAAACTTTCTGATGTCTGGAATATCCGTTTTATTGAAACAGAATTTTCTTCCCGGCCAGCTATAACAGAATCAACCTGGACTGCAATGATCTGCCCATCCTTTGTCTCGTAAGTATAATTTTCCTTGGCACCTAATGTCCTGGTATCAACTTCAGCTCCATCCATCTTGAGGGACAATAGTACTGAAGAGTCTGATATATTCACATCCCTGATCTCAATATCATGACCTAAAGATAGCATCATGCGGCTTCCATTTATGAAATTATTACTTGTGTTGTCATCGATCAAAATTTTACGGAGCCGGATCTGGTTTATTTTTATTTCGCCATGGCCTGTGATATTGCTCTTCCCCGCGGGATATTCTGCTAAATATTTTTCCCCTGTGAATTCGATAACAGCATATTTCCCAAACTCCCTGTATTTTGTATTTGTTTGCCCGGCTGCTTTATGATATACTATGCCGCCTATTGGTATAGACCTGTCTTTTATGTTATTAAGCTTTATAGTAAGAGATTCGTTGCCTGATTTGTTTTCAGGATCGTAATAGAATCCGTCGAAGTTATCAGGCGTCCATGTGAATGTCAGGTTTTCTCCGGGCTCCAATACAAATCGGGATTCGGGGGGGCTGACAGGTGCAGCTGCCTGGGCGGCGCATGCCAGAAACACTATTACAAATATCGGTACAAGCGCAAATCCTGATACTTTATTCATATTTCCTCATGTTCACCTATATTTCAGGATTTTTTTCATAATTAATTTTATTCCAATTGAATTATTATATGCTCAAATGCCCCTGATTCTCCAAACTCTGTACGATTCATCCACAGCCATACCACTGCATAATCTTTTGTGCGCAAATGCGAAGGCACATTCTCAAAAGTATAATTGCGATAATATATCCTGTCTGGTTCAATTTTGACATTTCTTACATTTTCAGGTTGTTTCCAGGCAGGATCATTCCAGGACGAATATTTTGTAATAATCCCGCTTCCCCATGGATATTCATCCTGCTTATACACCAGAAAGATATCGGGGCTCCCACTACAGTATTTTATCGTGACTCCTACATTTAAATTTAAACCTTTTCCGGGATCTTGCGGCAAAAATGTATAATTATTTATGGTTATTGTGCACTGCTCGTATGGTTCATGTCGCTCCACTGCTTCGCCAATGGGCGCTATGGTTGCGAAATTTGGTGGATGTCCTCCACTAATGCCCCCCGCAAACAAAATAAAAAGAATATTCAGTGATAGAATCACAATAAAAAACGAAATTACCTTTGTCCGAAAAATTGTTCTTATTTCTTTAAAAGAAGAAAGGTAAAGATATACGCCAGCACCAAATACTGCTCCAGCACCCAGGCCACCAAAATGAACAAAATAAGGAACAAAAGATTCTAAAGACTCAATAAGTGACAGAGGAACCGACAAGACATAAAATAAAATACTCAAAAATAAACGAGCCAGGAGAGGAGCCATGAAAGAGATGACAGTCCCAAAGAAAAAAGCGATCGCACCACAAAGGGGGAATATGATGATCGCTTTCTTATTCCATAATGCAATGCCAAGAAATGTTCCTATTATGGCTCCAGTTAATGAAATAATGAGTAAAGAATCAACTTCTGATCGAGATCCGAAATATGCCCACCATTTCAGGTCAGTCAAATCCCAGAATATGTAATCTTTAATTAAATAGCCCAATCCTCCTGATATACCAAGAATAATTTTCTTTTTAAAATCCAGTAGAGGTATTCCAAGCAAAATACATGCTATTGACACCCTCAAAAACAATGGTATTTCATAAGGTAAAATATCGATCAAACCGAAGCCTGCCATACCATATAAAATGCACATTTTAAATATCTTTGATTCACTTATACCTCCAACTTTATCACTTTTTTCAACATCTAAAAAATTCATTATTTTCTCCTGTTCAGCTAAGGCGGCGGAATCTCGCTTATACCTCCTGAAAATAGTTTGATCTTGGAGATCGTCTCGTAATATTTCAAATGAAGCTCAAATTTTTCGGTTTTATTGCTGATTACATATGGAGCGATCATTCCACAGATCGGTCCGGAGTCCAAGCTGCGCCCGAGCAGATTCTCCTTTGAGTCATAGGCTTCTGCGCTTAGAAATATATAGTAATCTTTATCATATTCATTTTTGAGAGTACCTCGAATAACAATTCCCGTATCCTCCGCTCTCGCCGGGTCCCCGGGACGCCCACAAATATCTTTTTCTTCCAGGGTCGTATAATTCAGGTAATAATCCAGAAGTTTAGTTTTATCATATTCAATAGGATTTATTTTTATTTTTGAAATATCGGGTGCAGTGGAAGGTTGAGAAGAGATCTCATGCCACTTTTCATTTGACACATCCACCACGTATATGTTACGGTCTAACCCATCTTTCCCTAATTCCCATGTCACAAAAGCTACCTTAGATCCATCTGGATTCCACCCCATTTGATCTATGCCTCCGGTGTTAACTTTTGTAAGCAGTTTTCTATCGTTTCCGTCTTCATTCATAATCCAGATCTCAATTTCCTGGGTTTCGTCTGCGTCCAAAAAAGCCTTTTTCCAGGAGCTATAAACAACCTTTGACCCATCGGGGCTCAACCATCCCTCTTCCGAGTTGTTCGAAAGATTTGTCAATTGTTTTTCATTACTTCCATCGAGATCCACCATCCAGATATCAAAACCCTTTTGATTGTCAGCGAGATAAGGCGACCACCAGTATTCAGGTTGCATTCGCAAATACATTATATTCTTACTATCGTCGCTCCATTTAGGCCATGCGTCAGCCCCAACAAATGAGGTCAATCTCCTGCTCTCTCCGTTTTCTGTATTTATAACAAAAATCTGCTGAGCCGCTCCTGCTTCCGAAAGTTCAACAGAAGGCAAGGCCACATACTTGCCATCGGGACTCCATACGACTGCCTCCTGAGCGGAGTATTGTACGATGCCATAACTCAAGTGACCAACGAATCTCAATTCATTATCTTTCAAATCCCATACCCATGCAGTTCTTTCATGCTCTTTTGCGATCAGCTTTTGTCCATTCCAGGTATCTTCCTGCACAACAGGTATAGAGGGTTCAGTCCCGGCTTTGTATCTTATCCATTTTCTTTCTTTTTCATTCCATACCCATGTATAGCCAGTTTCTTCCATTTTGGTGAAGAATAGCTTTGTCCTATCTGGATTCCATGAATGCATATCATACATTAGTCCCTGGGTACTTCCGTCGCCAACATACTTTTTCTCAAGAGTGATCTGGGCAATTTTCTTTTTATTTTTTCCATCTACGCCCATCGTATAGGCTACGAATCTATCTTCTTTTTCCGAAGAGTTGTTGGTTTCTATGTAAAATATATCCTTTCTGTCAGAAGAAAAAACAACATCACAGCAAACACCAGTTAAAAAAGTTGCGCTGTTACCTTCTGTATCTCCTTTCCATATCTCTTTTTTTTCATCCTGTTTTCCAGTCTCTCGTATGTAAAACACAAATTTTCCATCTTGGCTCCATAAAGGTGAATGTTCATCCAGAGAAGTTTTTGCTATCGCTTTAATTGAGGTCTCAGAATTAAGACATCCGCTAGGCAAAACCGACAATAATAGAAATATTAGGACTGTGGTTACAATTGTGTTCCTTGATTGCATCCTGTCCTCCTGATTACTTTCTCTTCCGCCCGGCTGTATACATTGCCAGAAGCATCCTTATTGCTGACGCTTACTTCGATCATAGGTCATCTCAATATCTTAATAACAATTAACCCTGTGAACGCTGTTAACAAACCAAAGAAGATGACCATTACAACAGGAGCGAGAGATGACTGTGGCATTATATTCATACCCATAAGAAGCTGAACAATGCTTTGTCCATCCCAAACAGGAATGGCAAATCCAATCACGAAAGCCCCTATTAAGCCAATTATCGATCCAATGATACTCATCTTTCTATTTCTAAAAATGAAATATAAAATCAAAGATGATATTACAATCGGCAACACTATTATAAATATCGGCACCAGCGCAAATCCTAATCCTTCATCCATATTTATCTCTCTTTTTCACGGCGTCATAAAACCGATCTTATAATACTTTTCGTTGATCTTGAAAAGAGGAGCACCCATTAGCTTTTTTTTATTTACAAAATCCGATGTTCGTTTCAATTCATCAAGACCAACTTTACAATACCAGTTATTTTCATTGATTTTTGTACATCCCTCGTCACTTAATGCTTTTTCAAGAGCAGGGTATTCTTTTAATTCACCTGCGGTCAACTCGGAATATTCTCCCTGAGGCGTGTCAAATTTTGTAATCGATATAGCCCCGGATTCATGCTCGTTTGCGCTCCACATAAACCAGGAAACGTAAATCAGGAAGAGAAATCCAAAAGAAATAGCAAGTGCCTTTAATGCAAAGGCAGCCGACCGCACCTTAAAGGCATACATGGCTATTGCAAATAGAATCGAACAGATAAACAAAGGAAATATCAGTTGCCACGTTCCTTCAATATTATTCGCTAATAGACTGCCAAAAATCAATCCAAGAGGTAAAGATAAGATCCCTATCAGAAAAAATACAATATAAGTCCACTGCCTTTCTTTTTGATTTGTTGAATCGTTAATCATTTTATCTACCTCTTTTAAACAAATCCTCCTTTAAGACATCCCTCCCGTTTTTCAGGTAAGTCCTCCGAGTGAACAAACCTCAATTCTTAATTTAGAACGTCATAGTACATAAATCTTACTATTAATCGTCAAGTTGGTAAATTTAAACATAGGTTTATGAATTTATAGACAAATTTATATGGATTGATACTCGAATACATGATACCCACCCAAAAAATAATTTAACAAACTGGTGTAAATAGATAGAAGTTAATTATGAGTCCGCATGCCCCAACATTATACTTTAATATGTTTTTTGCAGGAGGTATTGAATAAAATATTAATGCTCCGATGGGGATTTGAACCCCAGTCGTCAGAGTGAGAGTCTGACATGATTGGCCGTGCTACACTATCGGAGCAGGATTACCTCAAGGGAATTATGTGTTAATTAAAGTTTCGTTTGTAGTCAGGGAATTTTGAATATAATCGACATAATCGACATTTATCACAACATAATTAAATATCATGATTAATAAGTATAATGATTAAACATGATAAACTATAAGTACTTTGATATTCATACTAAAGAAAGGTGAAAGCATGAGTGAAGTAGTAAATGTGGTTTCCCGCGATAATGGGAAAGTATCAAGAAAAAAAGTAAGGGCATCGCCATATGAATTTACAATAGCTACCAGGGCAAAGTGGGAGATGGTAATAGCAGATGAGGATATCCCGATCGGGGCAGGTAAGCTTGAGCGTGTTAAGGTAAAAGAAATAACGGTGCAAAAGGATATGCTTGCGATACCCTGTGCTTTCAGCCATCATCCGCTTGTTTCGGTCGTTAAGGTGGCAACAAAAGAAGGGCCTACTCCGGTTGAAATGGATCGGACGATAAACGTAGCTTATGTTATAGGGCAGGAATCAGGGGAGATCAGAAAAGGAGACCTGTTGTCAGTCCTGAACCTTTATCCCATAATGTTCACACGGGAAGCAACCAGGCCTGTATGCGTCGGGTGATATTATATGGAGACCTGCAAGATATGCAAGGGAGATCAGGATTCAAAAAATTACAGGGGCTATAATATTTGTACTGAATGTGCAGACCTCATGGAAGACCTGATGGGCGAATATTTCCTGAGAACAATAAGTGAAAGTGGAGAAACAAAAAAAGGATATCTGAAATACCTGGAGAATGGAAAAGAATTCATAAGCAATTACCAGAAAATAAGACAGCACAGTAAAAGGCATATAAAGCATATGGAAGAACACGTGCAGGAGGAGATAAAAGGGGCAAAAGGAGGAAAGCAAAGATATCTTGAACGGCTCCTCCAGACCATCAACTGGCTTGAACGCTGCCCGGAGTTCTACAATTATTATTTCAAGGAATATTATGTATGTCCTGGTTGCGGTGCATCAATATTCGACCATTATGGTAAACAGGAGGTTGGAGACTGGCTCATGATCTCATGCGATAAATGCGATACGGTTATTAAGAAGTATTTTTCGCCAAAATTCGTGGAATAATCAACGCTTCTTTTTTCATTTCTTTTTTTGAGTTAGTTCAGTTCGCAAAGAACGCAAAGCGAAGCAGCAAAAATTTTTGGATTAAGGCTAAAATAAATTTATAATGATTAGTCGTGATAAAATATAAGTACTATTGCAGTAGTTATCTAATGGGGGTTCTAATGAACGAAATTGTAAATGTAGTAACTCATAACAACGGAAGAGTAGATCGAAAAAAAGTAAAGGCATCGCCATATGAATTTACCATAGCAACCAGGGCAAAGTGGGAAATGCTAATCGCAGATGAAGATCTTACAATAGGCGCGGGAAAACTTGAGAACGTAAAAGTAAAAGAAATAGTTGTACAGAAAGATATGCTTGCAATGCCATGCGCATTCAGCCATCATCCTGTTGTATCAGTTATAAAGGTTAAAACCAGGGATGGCCCATCACCCATTGAAACAGACCGCATTATAAATGGTGCTTTTGTCCTCGGGCAGGAATCTGGGGAAATCAAAAAAGGTGATCTTTTGTCGGTACTTAACCTATATCCCATAATGTTTACACGTGAAGCCACAATACCACAACAGGTGGGGTAATTATGGAAACATGCAGGATATGCAGAGGTGAACAGGATACCAGATATTTTAAAGATTTTAATATTTGTACTGAATGTGCTGATCTTATGGAAGACCTCATGAGTGAATATTTCAAGAGAACAATCAAATTTCTTGGATCAGATTCAAAAAGATGGTACAACGATTATGTTGAAACCGTACAACAATCCTTAAGTGATTATTTGAGAATACGAAAGAATAGTAAACATCACATAAGACATATGGAAGAACATGTTTCTGAGGAAATGAAGAAAGGCACCGAAGGAGCAAGAAGGAGATATCTCGAACGGCTGCTCCAGACTACGAAATGGCTAAGCGGCAACCCTGAATTCTATAGTTATTATTTCAAGGATTTTTCTACCTGCAAGGGATGCGGTTCATCCATGTTCGACCACTATGATAAACAGGATGAAGGAAACTGGTTCATGATAAAATGTGATAAGTGCGATACTATTATCAAGAAATATTTCTCGCCACAGTTCACGGCTTAAAACCACTTATCAAGGGTCTTTTGTCCCTCATCCGAGGCATCAAGCAAGCGTTCGACAGCTTTTGAAACACGGGCTTGTGAAAAATCATGGTCATCACATAGGAATTTCATGATGGCCTCAGGATCCGGTTTTTTCCACTTAATCTCATATTCGGATGTTACAGGAGGGTTAAGGAATAAATTTTTTATTTCAGTGAGGTTTTTGATCTCCGTTTTTAATTCAAGAAGCACAGCTTCAATCCCCGTATGTTTTTTTATCAATTTCAAAGCCTTCCTTGGGCCTATTCCTTTTATGCCATCATTATAATCTGTTCCCACGAGAAGCGCAATATCCACAAGTTGTTCCCTTGAAATACCCAGTGCGTCAAGTCCTTTTTCAAGTTCGATAAGCTCAGGTTTTACTTCCAGGAATATGCTCTTTCCAGCAAGCTTTCGTTTCCCCGTTACTGCAAGATTCCTTACGACAACAGGCGCACCGAACAAAAGTGCATCATAATCCTGGGAACCAACGGCATAAGCTTTGCCATCCCTTACAATTGATGAAGCCTGTGCTTCCCCTTCAGACGGCGCCTGGATGACAGGAATACCCATAGCCTTGAGCAGAAGTTTTGCATCTTCTATCATATTTCCCTGGATACGGGATGATGCCTGTGCATGTTTGAATGCTTCTTCATCTTCTCCCCTTGCTTTTGCCTCATCCCATTTTTCCTGTGCATTTGCCCTTATTTTTTTTCGTTCTTCAATTATTTTATTTTTAAATTCAGGGGGTGTACCATCAAAAACAAATACAGGCTTTATCCCCTCTTCGATGAGGTTTGTTGTCCTGTAAAGGAAACCTGAAAGATGGGATGTTATCTCCCCGTGTGAATCAATAAGCGGTGTACCATCGCGCTGGCGTATTATACTAAGGAACTGGTAAAGCGTATTGTAAGCATCTATGGCTATTACTTTTCCTTTCAGGTCGGAAAACTCAATTTCGTTTCGTTCGAAAATATCACCCAGGTCAACCCCTATGATAACACCTCAAAGTTTATCCCATTCTTACATCTATTACTGAATCGTTATCTGCTTCAATCCCTTTTACTGTCAGGAGATTGCCTTTGCGGTTTATTAATTCAGTTGACGTGACCTTGACCTGATGTTCATCCCGGGATTCCGTATTTTTATGGATAATAAGCACTTTTGTTCCTTTTTCGAATCGTTCCAGGAAATTCCCAAGAACATGTTCATAATCAGAATATATTAATATATCTGATAATCCGGGTCCGGTGTTCTTGATAATACCAATTGGTTCGATCTTCAGGTTCAAATGGATGACCTCTTAAAATATACCGTTATTTGCATGGCCTGCATATAGCTTTTTCGACAATATCATTCTTCCTGATTTTTCTTTGATCATGTTAATAGCCATTGATTTAACATTAATAATCGATATACATTATTCAATTTGCATGTCATTACCAGAAAATGTTATATACGAAAACGAAGGTGATAAGGGGTTCTGTTGAAATATAAATTAATGAAAAAAAGCTGGGATATAATATTTTAAAAATATATGATTATCTATTTCTTGGATTGGTTGCTTTTTATTTGATTGGGGCCGTTTCATCAGTTATATTGAATAAAAAGGACCGCATTTGTTCGTATTTTTCATTTTACAGCGCGGTTGCAGGAGCGCTTTTAGGGGTAATTTTTTCCATATCCGTAATTTTTGGCGAAACGTTTTACCTGGCACTTTCGCAGGATTCATACCTCAAATTCGCATTTTTTGTAGACAAACTCTCAGCCTTTTTTATTCTGGTAATATCGATATCAGTATTTGCAGTATCGATATTTTCAACAGGATATGTTAAAGAATATTCTGGAAAGAAGAACATCGGCCATCTTGGTTTCCTGTATAACATTTTTATTCTTTCAATGATATTTGTAGTTTCTGCAAATAATGCAATCATGTTCCTGATTGTGTGGGAATTAATGTCTGTAATATCTTTTTTCCTTGTAGTTTATGAACATGAAAAGCCGGAAACAAGAAAAGCAGGTTTCACCTATATCGTAATGACCCATATCGGAACCGGTTTCATTCTCCTGTCATTCATGATCTTTGCAGGAGCATCAGGCAGTTTCAGTTTTGAGACATTCAACTCCGCGGGCTCGACAATGACGCCGCTTTTTAAAGACCTTGCATTCGTGTTTGCTTTTATCGGTTTTGGAGCAAAAGCAGGCATCGTTCCCCTTCATATATGGCTTCCCTATGCCCATCCTGCCGCGCCAGGTAACGTCTCGGCACTCATGTCAGGTGTAATGATAAAAACCGCCATTTTCATGATGATACGAATATTTTTTGATTTTCTCGGAGCAAGCGGACCCTGGTGGGGATACGTTGTACTGGCAGCAGGCACAATATCTGCAATACTTGGCATAT
Organism: Candidatus Methanoperedens sp.; assembly: GCA_012026795.1. NCBI lineage: Archaea > Methanobacteriati > Methanobacteriota > Methanomicrobia > Methanosarcinales > Candidatus Methanoperedentaceae > Candidatus Methanoperedens > Candidatus Methanoperedens sp. The sequence goes on along the minus strand of VEPM01000007.1, from coordinate 90,778 downwards.
TGTATGCAGTTGTGGAACCGGATATGAAAAGGATGCTGGCATTTAGCAGTATTGAAAATATCGGGATCATCCTTATCGGTCTTGGAGCTTCAATGATATTTTTCGCAAGCGGAAAGCCTATAATATCAGCAATGGCAGCGATTGCGGCGCTGTATCACCTGCTGAACCATTCTGTTTTTAAAGGTTTGTTGTTTATGGGTGCAGGCTCCATATTATATTCAACCCATACAAAAAATATCGAAGAATTAGGGGGCATAATAAAGAAAATGCCGCTGAGTGCCATTCTTACCCTTATCGGTGTTTTATCAATTTCGGCAATGCCGCCATTCAGTGGTTTTGTGAGCGAATGGCTGACATTCCAATCCTTGCTCCTGAGTTTTAATTTAAATAACAATTTTGCTATTATCATGCTATCTATAAGTGCTGCATTCCTTGCTTTGACCGGAGCACTTGCTGCTTATTGTTTCCTCAAGTTTTTCGGTATGGTTTTCCTTGCTTTGCCCAGAAGTGAACATGCCAGGCATGCAAAAGAGGTAAATATTCCAATGCTTGTTGGAATGGGGCTATTTGCATTATTATCGATATTGCTTGGTATATTGCCGGTGTATGTAATTCCAGTGCTTGACAGGATCGCAGCATCTTTTATCGGGACAGGCGCATTCGGCCAATCCATTTCAGTTGATACTTTCTGGATAATATCTATCCCATCATCGCAGGGAATCTCAGTTTCAACGCCTGCTCTTCTTGCAATGTTATTAGTTCTCATGTTAATCCCCGCCATTATTTTATTGATCAATAGAAAGGCCCGGCCAATCTATGAGACCTGGGGATGCGGCCAGCCAGTTTCAACAGCGCGGAACGAATATTCTGCAAATGCTTTCTCAAAACCGGTTCAGATGTGGTTCAAGAGCTTATACCGTCCTGCAATAGAAACAGAAGCAACTTACTCATCCCCGTATCTAAAGGAATCATTCAGGTTCGAATCAAGAATAGAACAGGTATTTGAACAATATCTATATAATCCGGTAGTTGATTTTGTCATGGTCAGATCAAGAAAAGCAAAACTAATCCAGACAGGAAGCATTCATGCATATCTTGGTTATATTTTTGGAATATTAATTATCCTTTTCATGTTCGTAATAATGGGAGGAAGCTAAATGATCGCACAAATCATTATCCAGTTGTTTATCGTCATTGCTCTGGCCCCGCTGCTTAGCGGAATCATGAAAAAAGTAAAAGCATTCTTCCAGATAAGAAAAGGTCCGGGTATATTGCAGCCATATTATGATCTAATAAAACTCCTCCAAAAAGATTCCGTTGTTTCAACGAACGTATCCTGGATATTCCATGCCGCACCTATCATTTCTTTTGTGGCCGTACTTGCAGCAGGTCTTTTAATACCGATATACATTACACAACTTTCCCTTGGTTTTGCAGGAGACCTGATCGCAGTCATATACTTATTTGCACTGGCAAGGTTTTTTACAGCCCTTGCTTCGCTGGATGCAGGGAGTTCTTTCGGGGGGATGGGAGGAAGCCGTGAGATGTTCATAGCTTCTTTGGTAGAACCTGCACTGATGCTTTCTATTTTTGCAGTTGCGCTAAATGTTGGCTCGACGAACCTGGGTTTCATTTCACAGACCGTCTCAGGCCTGGGCTTTGATGCCATGTCACCTTACCAGATACTTGCTTTTGTTGCACTTTTTATAATAGCAATAGCCGAAACAGGGCGCATCCCGGTGGATAATCCGGCTACACATCTTGAACTTACAATGATCCACGAAGCAATGATACTTGAATATTCGGGAAAACAACTGGCAATAGTTGAGCTCGGAGCGATGATAAAGCAGTTGCTCGTTTTTTCATTGCTTGCAAACATATTTTTCCCCTGGGGCATAGTCACACAGAGTGCAGGCGCATTAACAATGGTTCTTGCAATGCTGGTTTTTGTTTTAAAGATAATAATTATCGGAGTAACGATGGCAATTGTTGAAACTTCAACAGCAAAATGGAGATTGTTCAGGTTGCCTGAATTAATGTCAATATCTCTTATGCTCTCATTCCTGGCCATTGTGGCAGTTATTATAGTAAAAGGAGGATAAAAATGGTAGAAGTTGTTTTTGGGTCTAAAATAATGCAATTATTAATAGCATTCATTCTTGTTTCGACTTTTATGATACTTGGTTCCACAAGGCTATATTCATGTGTCAGGGCTTTTGGAATCCAGTCATTCCTGCTTGCATGCGTTGCTGGCATTGTGGCATATTCCACGGGAAAATATGATATTTATGTTGTAGCTCTCCTGACCCTTATAATAAAATCAGCAGTAATACCCTATATTTTTATTTACATAATCAGGGAGATCAAAGTTAAAAGGGAGATAGAACTTTATGTTAATATATCGCCTTCACTTATTATCGGCGGCACCCTTGTTGTAATATCATATTATCTTATAAGATCTATAAGTATCATTTCAGAACTTTCAAGTTTAGCACTTTCAGCATCCATGTCGCTTGTGTCAATAGGGCTTTTCATCATGATAAGCCGGAAAAAAGCCCTGATGCAGATGCTTGGAATACTGATAATGGAAAATGGTCTTTTCCTTGGTGCAATTTCATTGACAAATGGCATGCCTCTTCTGGTTGAATTAGGGATATTCTTTGATGTCCTAATCGGCGTTCTCATTATGGGCATCCTGATATTCAGGATAAACAAAACATTTGAGAGTATAGATACGGATTTGCTCAAAAATTTGATAGGTTGATACCATGATAGAATATCTTCTTCTTGCTCCTGTATTAACAGGCATATTATGCTTTCTTACAAAATCAAAGAAACAGGTTGAGACTGTAAGTCTTACAGGTTCTATCGCTACCCTTATCCTTGGATTGATCCTGGTAAATAATGTATATCAGAACAATGTCATAATTTCGTGGACAAATGCTCTCTTTGCGGATGCATTCAGCGCTTTTATTGTCCTCATCGTTTCAATTGTAGGTTTTGTGGCTTCTGTTTATTCTATTGGTTATATGGGACATGAATTCAAACACGGGGTAATGGATTTAAGAAAATTGAAGATTTATTATATCCTGTTTCACATATTTATGTTCACCATGCTCCTTGTCGGTGTCACAAATAATCTTGGCCTCTGGATCGCCATTGAAATGACAACGCTTGTTTCAGCCCTTCTCATGATACTTCATACCAGGAAATCCTCGGTTGAAGCTGCCTGGAAATATATGATAATATGCACGGTAGGAATTACATTCGCCCTTTTCGGGACCATACTAACTTATTATGGGGCCGTAAAAATACTGGGAGAATCAGGTGATGCTCTTAACTGGACATCTCTTATCGCTGTGGCAGACCGGTTTGATCCGACTATAATGAAGCTTGCATTCATTTTTATTCTCATAGGGTATGGCACAAAAGCAGGTCTTGCTCCCATGCATACCTGGCTTCCGGATGCGCACAGCGAGGCCCCGACGCCTGTGAGCGCACTACTTTCAGGAGTTCTCCTGAATTGCGCCATGTACGGGATTATCAGATTCTATACGATAGCAACAAAGTCAACCGGGCCTGCTTTTACAAGCAATCTCCTCATCATATTCGGGCTTCTTTCCATTGGTATAGCTGTGCCATTCATAATTCTACAGGAAGATTACAAACGGATGCTTGCATATAGCAGCGTCGAGCATATGGGAATAATAGCCCTCGGGATAGGATTCGGAGGGTTCCTAGGGATTTTTGGTGCGATACTTCATATGTTCAATCATGCCATGACAAAATCACTGATGTTCTTCGGCGCAGGAAACGTGCTTCTAAAGCATGAAACAAAAGAGATAGACAGGGTGAGCGGGATAATGAAATCCATGCCTGCAACCGGAACAATGCTGCTAATAGGAGGGCTCGCGATCACAGGGTCGCCGCCTTTTGGTATATTTATCAGTGAATTTACGATACTTTCAGCAGGTTTCTTTCAGGGAAATATCATTTCTTCGGTTTTATTCCTGCTTTTTATAATTATGATATTCGCAGGTTTTTTCTATAACCTGAGTAAAATGATCTTCGGAACTCCACGATCCGGAATCGTGCCCGGGGAAGTGAGCAGGTGGACTATCGGGGCAATGATGATAGTTGCAGTATTCGTAATTGTGCTGGGAGTCTATATCCCCTCATTTTTTTATGATATGATTATGAAAGTCGTGGCTGTTATAAGGTGATTTTATGAATGACAATATAGAATCCATCAAAAAAGAATTTAATACCAGTATTCTTGAAGTTTCCACATCATATAATGAGACATATCTCACTGTAAAAAAAGAATTGATTGTAAAAATATGTGACTATATTTATCACCGTCTGGATCTGCCAATTATTTGTATTTTTGCCACGGACGAACGCAAAATTGATGGCTCTTTTAAAATTCATTATGTTTTCTCAGAAGCCAGAGATGATGCATTTATAATTTTAAGAATAAGTATCGATGAAAAAAATCCGAAATATCTGTCCATCACTAACAAAATCGCATCTGCAAACTGGTACGAACGGGAAATACAGGACATGTTCGGCCTGGTACCACAGGGGCATCCTGATCCGAGGAGGCTTGTAAATTTTGAGGACTGGCCTTCCGGAGTGCATCCTCTCAGGAAGGATTTTGATATCAGGACAAAACCGCCCAAGGTAGATGGTGAATATATCTATCGTCGTGTGGAGGGTGAAGGCGTGTATGAGATACCTGTTGGTCCTGTACATGCGGGTGTGATCGAACCAGGGCATTTCAGGTTCAGCGTGGCAGGTGAGCCCATAATCAATCTTGAAATCAGGCATTTCTATACCCACAAAGGAGTTGAGAAACTTTTTGAGGACATCTCGATCGACAAAGCAGTTTTTCTTGCTGAAAGGATTTCCGGCGATAACTCTATCGCCCATTCAGTGGCATTCTGCCAGGCAATGGAAAAAATAGCCGGGCTAAACATACCGTCCCGCGCAAACCATATCAGGACAATCCTTCTTGAGCTTGAGCGGATATACAATCACATTTCTGATATTGCAGGGATCGCGACAGATGTGGCTTTTTCATTCGGCGCAGCTCATGCCAACAAACTCAAGGAAGACGTATTGCAATTAAACGAACGTGTCACAGGAAGCAGATTGCTCCGTGGCATGAACACAATAGGTGGCGTGCGGCGTGATATTGGTGGCAGTAAGGATGAAATCCTCCTTAGCCTTTCGATTATTCAAAGGGATTTCAGGAAACTGATGGAACACCTGGGTTCAACACCATCCCTGATGGACAGGATCGAAACAACAGGGCGCATCTACAATGATATAGCCAGGGGATTGCATATAGTAGGGCCGGTTGGACGGGCTTCCGGAATTGACAGCGATATACGGCGCGATCATCCATATGCGGCCTACAGGGAATTCAATTTCAAAGTAATTGTTTCAAAAGCAGGTGATGTGCATGCAAGGACAATTGTACGGGCAGATGAAGTGTGCGAATCCGTGGGACTGATAGAACAGGCGCTCTGGTCACTTCCTGAAGGTGACCTGAGAGTAAAGGTTGATGAAATCCCGGATGGTCATGCACTCGGGATTTGCGAAGCACCAAGAGGAGAAACAGTTTACTGGATACGGACATCAGGAAACAAGATCGAAAGATGTAAAGTCCGTGACCCGTCCTTTTGCAACTGGCTTTCCATAGAGTATGCAGTGCTTGATAATATAGTACCCGACTTCCCGATCATAAACAAAAGCTTGAGTTTATCTTATTCAGGCAATGACATGTAGGTGAAAAAAATGCTTGAAATACTCAGGAAAACCATTAAAGCCGGCTGTCAAACGACGAAATATCCTGCTGTACCCGATATTGCGCCCCGGGGATTTCGCGGAAAACCTGAAATCTCAGATAAATGCACGTTTTGCGGGGATTGTGTTAAAGTATGTCCTCCAGGTGTTATATGGTTCACGGAAAAAAACGGTGAAAAGACTCTTTCATTATCATATTGCGGCTGCATATTCTGTGGAAGATGCGAGGAAACATGCAAATATGGCGCAATCAAACTCACGCAGGAATATGAACTCGCTTCAAAGACAAAAGAAGACCTTGTTACCAGTATCAGTTCCAGTACCCGGAGTAAGTTATGACGGTTGAAGATGAAATTGAGATAATGGGACAGCGCCTGAATGATAAAATCAGGAATATATTCGGGCGATCGCTGCATATCCGGGAAGTTGATGCAGGCTCATGCAATGCATGCGAGGTTGAGGTGAATGCGCTTTCAAATCCGATATATGATATCGAGAGATTTGGTCTTCATATTGTGGCTTCACCGCGCCATGCTGATATGCTTCTTGTTACTGGTCCTGTTACGCGGAACATGGAACTTGCGCTTCTTAAAACCTATAATGCAACGCCATCGCCAAAACTTGTCGCTGCAATGGGTTCGTGCGCCTGCAACGGCGGTATTTTTGGCGATACTTACGCAAGCTGTGGCGGAGTTGATAAAGTCATCCCTGTGGATGTTTATATCCCAGGATGTCCTCCAAGACCGCAGGCCGTTATATTCGGACTTATGGTAGCGCTTGATAAGCTTGAGCAGAAAATAAAAAAGAATGAGGTTTGATGATGACGAGATATGAGATACTTCTTGCGACCGACGGCAGTGATTATGGACGAAAAGCAGAGATCGCAGCTATGAAGATCACAAAATCATATAATATCAAAATGGCAGCAATTTATGTGGCTGTTGCAAAAAAGGATTCCGAAAGAGAGGAACTTGTATCACATGGTGAGGAAGTACTGGGCAGGGTCGTAGATATGGGGGCGGATATGGGCATAGATGTACAAAAAATACTTGTTGGGGTCAGCATGCAGCGGATCCCGAAGATGGGAGCCCGTGCAGAGATCATCGCACATGCGATACTTGAAGCTGCTGAAAAATATAAAGTTCATACGATCGTCATGGGCGGTGAGGGCGAGACCGAAATAAACCCGGAGCTTGGAAGCGTGGCGCAGGCAGTGGTGAGGAAAGCTAAATGTACGGTGCTGGTGGCAAGATAAAAAGCAAAATAATAAATGGATTCTAAAAATGGATACAAGCCCGGGCAGGACCTTTTCCATAGTTAGTCCGCACACAGCTTCACCCATGTTTGGATTTCTATATCATTGACGACTTACGGCGCTCCCGTGGTCGGATATGATTACCCGGTTTGCTCTCCAAATTAATTATTGTATTTATCATTACTTATTTCCTTCGGTAATCCGGTTTATTAACTGGTCTGTATCCAATCTCAATTCTTCCCCAGTATCCTCAATGCCAGGTAAGCCGCATTCTCACCATTATCTATTCCCACGCAGGCAACAGGTACCCCTTTTGGCATCTGGGCAATTGATAAAAGCGCATCAAGCCCGCCAAGTTTTGAACTTACCGGAACGCCTATTACAGGTTTCTTTGTACGTGAGGCGACTACTCCGGGAAGAGCCGCAGATAATCCTGCAATTGCAATGAATACTTTCGCATCACTTTTTTGTATGTATTCCTCAAGTTCTGCCGGATTCCTGTGAGCTGAAAGAACCCGGGTATCATAATCTATCCCTGCATTATCCAGTACTTTTATCGTTTTTTCGGCAATCTGCCTGTCTGATTCCGACCCTATCAAAATAGCAATAGTAACCATAGCCTGTAATGGTTGATTAATCCTTAAAATCCTTTTGAAAATCGTCATTACTGGCTTTAACGTGTCTTGTAAACATTGAGAGCCACATTGCATACTTTCCATAAACCATAATTGCGCTGTTCGGGTAAGCAGCGTCATTTAAATAAGAAGAATCTTGTTCCAGTTCGGCAGTATCCTGGATATTCAACATCATCATACCATTTTTCTCAAAACCAAGTGAAATGTTGATATTTTTTATTTCATTTGTCTGTATCTGGATAGATGTGATATATTTTGGAACTTCTTTCATATTATTCTTCCTTAGCACATTTTAAATAAAAATAAACAGCTTTTGAAATCGCTTCTTTTACTGAGGATTCGCCTGTTTTTGCTTTCAGTGCAATCACATCCTCCTGCGGAAGTACTGATTGAACGTGAACATATTTCATTTTTAATTCCTCCAGAATGATATTAAATATATTATGATCATAATTATGATACTGATGATGTATAAAGCTTTCTATGGTAATTCAGATTAGTAATTGGCATCAAAAACTTAATAAGTAAAGCAAGGTATACAGCAGTAAAATTGAGATGGCAGAGGGTATTATTGAATGATTGGACGATTTAGGTATGACAATGAAGTGCTGGAAGGGGTTGTCAGGGGAGAGCGTGTTATAGTTGAAAGAGGGCTTTATTGTGATACTTTTGTTCTATCGGAATTGGAGATATTGCCGCCAACAATCCCGAGCAAAATAATCTGCGTGGGATTAAACTACACGGACCATGCACGGGAACTGAATATGGATATACCGAAAAAACCTTTGATCTTCCTTAAACCTCCGTCTTCAGTAATCGGACATCTTGGGAAAATCGTCTATCCTGGCATAGCAGAACGGGTTGACTACGAAGCTGAACTTGCTGTTGTTGTAGGCAAGCGCTGTAAAAATGTTCCATCCAGGGATGCGAGCAGTGTGATCATGGGATATACATGCTTTAATGATGTAACTGCCAGGGATATCCAGAAGGAAGATGGACAATGGACACGGGCAAAAAGTTTTGACACTTTTGCACCTTATGGCCCTTTTATAATAGATCCAGGATTGGATGCCAGTGACCTCTATATCAGGACAAGGGTTAATGGTAAAGTACGACAGAATTCAAGAACTTCCAATCTCATTTTTGGTGTGCCTGAATTAATAGAGTTCATTTCCGGCATCATGACTCTGGAGGCCGGGGATATCATAGCGACTGGCACGCCGCCTGGTGTTGGTGAATTATCGGCCGGGGATGAGGTTGAAATTGAAATAGAGGGCATCGGGATGTTGAAAAATAGCGTTGTTAGTGAAAGAGATCAAATAAAATAGTAAAATACTGGACATTGGAAAATAAAATTTGTCAATTGTATCCTCTCGTTTTATTAAGAATGAAATCAATAAAGCATTAAATGGCGAAAAGGTGAATAATAATGTCGGATGTATATGATAATGTATGGGAAACCCGAAAGCGTAAGCCTCCTGCAAGAGAAGAGAAAAAACTCCAGGAGGTAAAACCACCGTCCACAGACCGGGACAGGTTAAATGATACAATTGAGAGAAGGAAAAAGAATGTGTACGGGATGAAATAAGGTTAACTCATATTGATCCGGTTTAATTTCGTCATATATAAACTAAATTCATTTTTTAATGTGACCTTTTTCTATTTAAATAGGGAGGTGTTCATATATTAGAGGTTTCAATTGTCCTTCCTGCCTATAATGAAGCGAAACGAATTGAAGGAACTGTTGAGCGAACAGCGCAAGCCCTCCGTGAAATCGCATCATCGTTTGAAATAATAATAGCTGAGGATGGCAGCATTGATGGCACTGATAAAATATGTGAATCCCTTGAAAGAAAATATAATTTCGTGATACATCTGCATTCGGAAAAACGCCAGGGAAGAGGACGAGCCCTGAACCGGGCATTTAAAGCATCAAAAGGAGAAATCCTGGGATACATAGATGTCGACCTTGCAACTGATATGAATCATCTAAAAGAGTTGATCCAATCTATCCGTGATGGATATGATTTTTCCACAGGTTCACGGATGCTTCCGGAAAGCAGTGTCAAGCGGCCTTTCAAAAGAGGATTTGCAAGCAAAGGTTTCAATTACCTGACGCGCCTGATGCTTGGTTCGAAGCTCTATGATCACCAGTGCGGTTTCAAATCCTTCAGGCGCGAAGCACTGTTTGCGTTAATGGATGAAATCAAAGATACACACTGGTTCTGGGATACTGAATTGTTTGTGAAAGCACAGCGCGCCGGATACAGGGTAAAGGAATTTCCGGTGGTCTGGAAGCATGGCGGCACAACCAAGGTCAACCTCGTAAAAGATGTCTTCGGAATGGGATCCCAGATATTCAGGATATGGTATGAATTCTTATGGGATTGAACCCGTTTGATATTGCAATCTGGTGGATTGTTTTAGAGATCATAGGTTTTATAACCCTTCCGATTTCGTATTATTTGTGCAGGAATATAAAAGATTCCGGTTATTGCATTTCGAAGCCCCTGGGATTATTGCTCGTTACATATATTAGCTGGATCATTTCTATTGTTATCGGTTATTCTTATAATTCCATACTGCTTTCATTGGTTGTTATAGCAGTATTTTCGTTTTTGATATATATAAAAAAAGGATTTGTCCATTTTGAAAAAAAATATATTCTTAAATTTGAGATAATATTTTTACTTACTTTTTTGATATTTGCATTGGTACGCGCTTACAGTCCCGACATTTACTGGACCGGTGGTGAGAAATTCATGGACATGACATTCATTAACAGCATGCTTCGAACCACTGGTTTTCCTCCTCCTGACCCGTGGATGTCAGGCACTGTGACATATTATTATTATTTTGGCTATCTTGTAGTTTCTAATTTAATAAATATTACAGGAATATTACCATCAATAGCCTTTAATCTTGCTACGGCTTCTTTTTTTGCTTTATCTTTCACGACAGCTTTCGGTATCGGATTCAATATTACTGAACGAATAAAGTATGGGTTTCTCACTGCATTTTTCGTTACAGTCGCAGGAAATCTTGTAGGTTTTTTCCAGCTGGCGGATATTTCCATGAAAGAAAATGCGCTCAACAACATGATGTCTTTTAATTACTGGACAAGTTCGCGCGTTATCCCCGATACTATTAATGAATTTCCATATTTCAGCTTCCTCCAGGGTGATTTACATCCACACATGATATCAATTACCTTCCAGCTTCTGGTAATTCTTCTTCTGCTGAATATAATGAAATCCGATTCTATTGATTGGCGTTCAATCCTGGTTGTGGGTTTGTCCATAGGTTTTTTGTATCCGCTGAATACATGGGATTATCCTGTGTATCTGTTTTTGGCGGTTATGGTAATCGGTTGCAACCAGATATTTAATTATCAAATTTCAAAAAATCATCAAACAAAAACGAAATTTTACCTAATCTCATTTGCATCAATAGCATCACTGGTCGCTGTAAGTTATCTATTATATCTACCGTACCATCTTTCATATAAAATAGACAAGACTATTTCATTAGTTCCTTCCGGAAGAACATCTTTGATTTTTTATATAGCTATTTATGGATTATTCCTGTTCCTTATTTACATTTTTGTTCTGAGGAACATCCGGAATTATAATAAAAATATATTCAAATTATCACTAATCTTATTGGGAATAGCCGCATCAATAACGTTATTTGAGTTCAGGCAATTTATTTTTAATATTGAGACAAACCCGAAAACCAATGAATTCGAACTTTTGATCCTACTGATACCTCTTCTTGTTCTATCTATATTTTCTATTTTAAAAGAGAGGGATAAAAATAATGTTTTTATTTTGATATTAATCCTTACCGGCGTATTCATATCCCTTTTTTGTGAATTTTTTTATATCCAGGACGCGCTGGGAAGCGGAAATATGATTTTTATTCGCCTGAATACAGTTTTTAAAATGTATCTCCAGAACTGGGTCATCTGGGGCATTTGCGCTGGTTATATCGTATTCTGTCTGCGTGATTATTTTAATTCAAAAAAAGCATGGGGAATTGCAGCCATCGCCCTCATCCTGCTGGTTTCCATATATCCTGTTTTTGCTACTATCGGAAAATCCGGAAGTTTCAACGGTGTTCCTGAGCTTGATGGCATGACGTATGTGAAAAAAGAACATCCGCAGGACTACCAGGCCATATTATGGTTCAGGAATATAACCGGACAGCCCGTTATCCTGCAGGCGCCTGGTGAATTATATGAATGGAATACTGCCATAACAACCTTTACGGGACTTCCAACAGTAATAGGATGGGCAGGGCATGAACTTAACTGGAGATTCCCGAAAAGGAGCGAAATAGATACGCGCTGGTCAGATGTAGATAAAATGTACAGATCAGGCGATATTACGGAAGTATATCAGCTTTTGAGGAAATATAACGTTTCGTATGTTTATTTTGGTGAGGCTGAAGTAAAACGATTCAGGAATCCGGGACTTTTTGAGAGACATCCTGAAGTGTTTGATAAAGTATTTGAATACGGGGATGTGCGGGTTTTCAAGTTAAACCGTTAAAGCTTTTTACTAATAAGGAAATATACAAATTGTTTTATTACTATTTCTTATTTTTCGTCGCTTATATCGCATCGTAGCGACTTATTTTTTATTAAATTCTTAAAATAGGTCTAAAATCCAAAGGATTTGAAAATATATTAATACATTTCTTCTTCTACGTAATTTGGTTTGTAATCTAAATCGATAAGCTCTGATTGAATACCGATAATACGATATAATTCATATCTTATTGCTTGCGCTTGACTATTAGTTATTTTAAATTCTTTATCTTCAATTTTTAAATTTATTTGTCGATTATTATCTAAATATATTTTAAATTTTTCCATTTTTTCTCCCTTTTCAAGTATAAATTTGATGCTGAGGATAGTAGTTTTCCCCAGAATTCCACCACGCAACAAGCTGTTTTTTATATTCTTCTGGGTTTACTTCTACAGTTTCATTGATACCATCATCGATTTCATACATTTTTTTCTCCCTCAAATTTTTTATCCCCGATTTTATAATTAAGTTTTATATTTTTTGTTTCAATAAATCTTACGCTCCTAATAAAATCATTAAATTTAATGTTTACCATACACGATTTCCCCAAGTTATTTTTTGTCTTTGTTTTTTTGCTCTTTCAATAGCTTCTTTTTGAAGTCGTATTTGTTCATTTCTCAGGTGTTCCGCTCTTGCTTCACGAAAGAATTTATTTATTTTTTCTTGCTTTCGTTCCGCTATCTTCCGCTTTCGCAAAAGTTCTAAGATTTGTTCCTTTGTATATGTTTCCATTTTTTCACACCCAAGGATAGTCTTTTTCATCAACTGAAGACATTATTTTTGAGAAATCCCACTTTTTTAATTTTCTTCTTTTCGGTCTTTCAAGTTCTGCTATGCGATATTCCAAAGTTCTAATATATGCTTCATTAGAATTTGGTTGTATTTTTCCGTGATAATTGTAGCCCATTAAAATATCCCCAGAAATTTCTTTCTTTTTGGTTTTTCTTTCATTAATTGCTGTTCCTGTTTCTTTTTTGCTATGTATAACTCTAAAGCGATTTCATCGTTTGATTTTTCGATATCAAGCAAATTAAAACCAAATGTTTTCATAGTCCGAATGGATTAGTATTATTTAAAAAATTCTTCTTTTTACGCTTACCCACAAATGGATTACCCATATCCATATCAAACGGAGAAGCCAAATCAAACGGACTTGCACCCGTGATAAAACCTTTATCAGCATATATCGGATGGTCTAATTGATTTATTACACGTCTTGGTTTTTGAGCCTGATATTTTAATTTTGCTAATGCTAATTCGTGCTTTCTTTGCGCTCTTAATTCTTTTGTGGTTTGATTGATTTTTTTTCCAGCGTGAAATTTTCGAATTTCACGTAATTGTTTTTGTGCTTCAGCTTGTGCTTTTACTCGTTTGTATTCTTCTTTTATTTCTGCTATTGTTGGTTTGCGGAAATCTTCCCGGATATCCTCTTTAATAAATTTTCCAGCCGCTCGTAACCCTTCTTTTGAAAAAGCCGCTTTTACATTCGAAACCCCAGATTGAAGTTTTTGTTTTAGTGTCGATTTTGTTTGTATTTTTATTGGTCTTTCTTGAAATGCTCCTTTTTTTTGCTCATATTCAATAGTATGCAACGCTTCCGAAGGTTTTAAACCTTCAGAAATCAACTTATCGTATCTCATCTTTTTCATTTTTTTTAAATTTTCTTCTGTTAAATTTCTATCCATTTTAGAACTCCCCAGTGATTACTGTATTACATAATTTTTTATGTTTTCTTTCCGTTTCTATTTCCATCTCTCCCCTTGTTGAAGGATGTTCCTTTTCAAGATGTCTTTTCAGTCTTTGCAATTTTTCCTTTTTTCCCTTTTATTTCAAGTTCTGCTGGCATTTTTTTCACTCCTTAATTTCCCCTTTTTTGAATGTCCGGTATAAATTTTCTATCATTGTATCCATTATTTCAGTGCTAAAACTTTCTATATATTTTAGTTTTCTAACGCTGCTTTTTTTTACAAGTATTCGAATTTCTGTTTTTGTTTCCGGTTCAAATTTTTCTGTTAACATATCCATTCTCCCAATAAATCGTTTAAAATCCTTGATTGTGATTTACGACTTTTAAAAGCTCCTAATCTAAGTTTATCGTCGTTATCTTCTTCAATATATATTGTTTTTCTAATTTTTTTAATATTTGATTTCATTTTTTCCCACTGACTTAAAAGACATTATGACGTGGAGTTAATTTATCATGCGCTAAAAAATAACGTCATAACGTCAAGATGTATATATGTAATTAAAACTATATAAGTTTTATTATAAATAGTAAGTAGAAAAATAAGTAATAGAAAGATTTATATATATCCGGTATTTATAATAACTATTATCTTCGTATTCATACGAACAAATTTAAAGCGATTTAAGCGATAATATTGATAGATTGATACATTCTATCCTAACCGGAGAGATAATTAAAGGGATATTCCTAATCTTAACACCGGATGAGAAATTTAGAGGGAAATGATGGGAATGTATCAAAGGATTGAAATTTTTACACCATAAAAGATATATAATTTTACAAATATTTCAATTGAAAGAAGGAGACTTGATTAATTATGACTAAAATAATAATTGATATAGATGATAAAAAACCTATTTGTTCGACTTGTAAAGGAAAGAAAAAAATAGACCAAAATGCTCCTTTCGGTAAAACAATGGGACATATTTGGATAAAATGCCCTGATTGTGTGGGAACAGGTTATCAAAAGAAGAATAGACATTAAAAATTAACATATATGAATATAAAAATATGTTTTATATTATTGTTATCAATAGCAGTTGTATTATCAGGTTGTGTATCACAAGACCCCGAAGAATTTAATAAACATATTCAAGATGAAAAAACCAAATGGTTTCAAAATATGACTGTTTTAGGTGCTATACAAATAATTTTAGATTATATACAATATTATATACAACTGTTTTTAAGTTATATTCCATCTTCGAATTCATAAGATTTACAAAAAAAATCTAACTGTGTAAAGTGTGAACCTCCTTATAAATATATATTAATTATAAAAATATTTATATAATTTAAAAACCTTTATACTTAAATTCACACTTTACACAGTTAGAATTATAAATGACATAGCATAGAATGTTTTGTAAATCTTGCAAATTATTTTTGTAAATGTTACAAATCTTAATTTTTGTAAATGTTGTAAAAAAGATAAAATTTGTAAATCTTACAAATATTCTGGATATTCAGAACCATCATTATGTTGACAAGTTCTACATACTACTTCTTCACAAATTTCTGGATGGAAATTTTGAATAGATTTACCACATCTTGAACATTTTGTTTGTATTGGTTCATTGCTTTGATTAGTATCATATTGTGACATCATAGAATTTGACCACATTAATTTAGTTTGATTTGCAGGATAATCTTTAAATCCATTTTTTAGAACTTCTTTATACCCTTCCAATGCAAAATTTAAAATTCCCGATAGTTCCCCAGAATAGAATTTATTATCTTTTGTTCCGCCAATGATTTTTATGTTCAAATCTTCATCTATAACACGATTAAATGGATTATTAAATTGTAGCATTCCTAATCTTGACCAAAATGCTTCATCTTCCAATACACATCCATCTATCAAAGGACATTTGTTAAGACTAAATGTTAATTTTGCATAATTTTTGAAACTAAACGGCTCCTTAAAAGCGTAACGTGTAGATATATAATCATTCCCCGTAAGAACCTTAAACTTACCAATATCTTTTAACATTTGCATCGACATATCAGAATAAGTATTTCCCAGCTTTCCATATAAATTTGATATAGCGTGTGTTCCCGCCTGGTTAAATTCGCATAATTCAAAGTGTGAGAAATTTGAAATACCAAATAAATTTTCTAATATTGTTATAATTAATGATTTCCCCGAATTCTTCACACCTAATAACATCATAGCGAATTTAAATCTATTATCGTGCACAAAGTGATATCCAAACCATTTTTGTAATAATTTAATATTCCCTTTGGAAATTACCTCACTAATGAATTTATTAAAATATGGACTTTCAGCTTTTGGATTATAGTCTATTGGTATTTGCTCCAAAAAATTATAATCTGAGGATTTGTCTATTAATTCCATTGTATTGATGTTAAGCACACCATTTTTTAAATTTACTAATCCTTCAGGGACAATAAAATCATTACGTGAAATATAAGTTCTACCCTCAACATTAAGCTTTAATTCTACAAATTTATTTTTAGTATTAATTAATTCGTTATTTGCACAAATTGTTTTTAGGGTCTTATTGCCGTCTTTATATGTTCCCGTCTTATCATCATATACTAATAATGTTTCGTCATCATCCAACGTTATAAACTTATAATTTTGTAATAATAAATCTACAAATTCTTTTATTTCTTGATTGTTATATGTAACCATCGTTGTATTTTCCCACTTTAACATAAATAGATTAATATTTTAATGTTTAAAAGCAAATATAGAATATTATTCATCCTATATAAAGTAAATTGTTTATTTTTACAAAAAACCAATAACAGTAAGTACGTTCTTAAAATATCACATTTAAAAACTACTTATGTACGTGAAAATACACATAAAATATAATGGGAAAGTGTAGGACTAACCCACAACATAGAAAAGCGTCCTACGGGTATTTTTATAATATGTGATTAATGCTATATAAATGTATTTGTTTTATTTAATACGAACAAAACATATTAATTTTTTGTAAAAGTTGTAAAAAATCAGAGTAGGAATGAGGGAAAAAATATAACCTCATTCCCTTATGGCAACTTGTGAAAGAGTTTTGAAAGAGTTGATAAAATAGATAACTCTTCCACAACACATATATCATATTTTTAAATATATAAATATATTTGTTTAAACTACTTAGCATAAATTAATTACGATATAAACCAATATAGTATAGGAGAAAAAAATGTCAGATACAACAACTGTAAGAATAGACAAAGGTAATCTTGAACGATTGAGAGAAAACTATCCAGATAAAAGTTTCAACGATATTATAGATATAATTGTGACTGAAGAAAGTTTCATGTCTCGGCAATTAACAAACAATATACAAAATCAAAATGTAGCCTTGTTTATCGGGACTATGAAAAAGAAATTTCCAGGTATTTCACACCAAGAAATTATAAAAAAATGTTTGAATTGTTTGGAAATTTCACCCATTCCCATTAAAGAATATGACTACCTGTGACTACATATTCAAAAAGTAGTCGGTAGTCAAAAATATCGATATGCTGAGACTGAATGACTACATACTACATCAAAAAGTCCTTATCCCTCTTTCAGTATTAAATTTATTTCTGGTAGATTTCGGATTTTTTCTTTTTTTGGGAAAAACATAGGGGAATTTTGCTAAATATTGATTTTAAAAAAATATATTTTAATATGCAGAAATTAAAGGAGAAATAAAAAATATGAATGATATAAAAATAATAATATGGTCTTATATAACGTCTATGGGGTTCGTTTAATGCCTTCAGTTGCTATCTATTGCCGTATCTCAACTGATACGCAAGAACTTAATAATCAATTGAATCAATTAAGACCATTCTGCATAAAGTCGGGCTGGGAGATATACAAAGAATATACAGATATCATAAGCGGAAAGGAAATTTCCCGCCCTGCATATGACCAACTTTTCAAGGATGCGCACCAAAAGAAATTTGATATTATCCTTTTCTGGGACTTATCGAGGTTCTCAAGGTCTGGGACTCTCTACACGCTCCAACGATTGCACGAGTTAGATTTATTGGGGATAGGTTGGAAATCATACCAAGAACCTTATCTTGACTCTGTGGGTCAATTCAAGGACGTTATCATTTCCATATTTGCAACTGTTGCAAAAATAGAAAGGGAAAAAATATCAGAGCGCACAAAAGCGGGATTAGTTGGAAAGAAGAATGTAGGAAAAAGGGGAAAAGACAAAAAACCCAGAAAATGGAGAAAAGATAAAGGGATAAAAAGGGGAGTATGATTTCTTTATATACTATCCTTTTTATAATTGATAATTAATAACGGTCGTTTTTAGCCTTGCAGCATCCCAAGGTAAAAACCGAATTCCTGCATATATCGCAGATTTTCGGTTTTTCCTGATATGCCTTGCCACATCTGGAGCATATGAATTTTTTCATAAGTCTATAAGGGGGTTCTTATTAACTTTTATTGGTTTTTTATTTTCATCATATCCAATTATTTCTTCTCCGGGGTCATAATTTGATATCTCTTCATTGGTCATTTTCTTTTCAGGCTTCGTAAGTTTTTTAATAGGGGGTTTTGGTGTGTTCGGGTCAAAAGGGGATTTATCGGGATTTTGAATATATTTCATAATATTCTGCATTTGTTTTTGCATCTCTGCAATAATATTTTTATTGTTTTCTTCTACTGCTTCTTTTTCCTGTTTAAGTTGTTGAATTTCTGTCATTAATTCTGATTTCAATAGTTCTTTTTCTAATCCATCTTTATTTTTAAGTTCATCATATTTTTTTTGTAATGTCTCTGCATCAGTAAATATTGTCAGCTTATCCTGATTCTTGATGTATTGTTCTATCATCTTTTCTTTATTTCCAAGGAAATAATTACTTTCAACACCAGGTAGTTTGTGCCCTAACAGATATTCTATAAATGTGCTATCCATTGAACCGGATAATTGAGATTTGAAATAATGTCGGCATCTGTGAGGTTGAAAATATGCCCTTTCCCATCCTAACTTTGAGGCTAATCTTTTAAAGATAGTTCCAATGTATGTATCATTTAATGGCTTATCCTTCGTCTTTTGTGTAAATACAAATTCATTATCACCAATTATAGGTTTATATTCACGTATTGCGGTCAATGCTTCCTGACCAATAAAAAACATATATCTCCTATTAGTCTTTCCTCTAGTCATATTGACTACTGCAACACCATTAACAATATTTTTTAAGTGTCTTCCTTGTAGTTGTTGTATTTCTGCTTGCGCTTGTCCACTGCTAAAGAATGTCAATATCAATGCTTTTGTCAATTTATCATCGACACCACAGGCCAAAACTGCTTTTCTAATATCCTCTATCGTCAATACAGGTAAATCAAGATATTTCTCTGATGCTTTAGCAGGTATTTTAATATCGTTTAATCCTTCAACAGGAATTTTATTAAGTTTATAAAAATGTCTTATCGCATTGATATAACCTAATTTCGCCCAATTTGATAGATTTTTACCATCAGCACGTTTGATTATATCATTTTTTAAGGCTTGGTTGAACTCCTCAAATGATTTTATATGTCTGAGCTTCCAAGGTGCGACACGATTTTCGTAATCTTCGTATGCTTCATTTACTAATTCTGTACAGGATTTCTTTGTAAAAGCACAATAGGCAATAACACCATATCTGTATCTTGATGCTGTGCGCTCATTCAAACTGTCTATCCACTTTTCATAAAGTTTATCTTTAATGCTGTCTTTAAGACCGTAATTCATGTTAAGTCACCTTAACCTTAACATGGATGTGTTTAGTAATAAAACAATTGGTAATAAGACTAATAAGTTGTGCAAAGTGAAGAATTAATAATGAAAGAATGGTATAACCCGCATGAAATAGATGAAAAATGGCAGCGCAAATGGAGCGAAGCCAGGATATTCGAGCCTGAGCCTGATGATCGTGAAAAGTTTTTCATTACGATCCCGTACCCTTATTTGAACGGCAATCTTCATGCAGGGCATACAAGGACTTTTACGATCGGCGATGTAATTGCGCGGTATAAACGCATGGTTGGGTACAATGTCCTTTTCCCGATGGGTTTTCATGCAACAGGAACTCCAATCGTAGGTCTTGCTGAACAGATAGCAAAAAAAGATCCTGAGACCATACGTGTATATAATCAGCTCCATCAAATCCCGCTTGAGATTCTTGATACTATCCGGACGCCTGAGCAAATTGTTGAGTTCTTCAGTAAAGAAGACGAAGCTGCTATGAGAATAATAGGATTTTCAATTGACTGGCGAAGAAAATTCACAACGACTGACCCCCATTATAAGAAAATGATAACCTGGCAGTTCAACCTGCTTCGCAGCAAGAACAGGGTTGTAAAAGGGGCGCACCCTGTCAGATGGTGCCCGCATGATGAAAATCCGGTTGAGGACCATGATATCTTAAAAGGTGAAGATGCCACGATCATTGATTATACCCTGATTAAATTCAAACTGGAGGGTGACATCCTCCCATGCGCCACACTTCGCCCTGAGACCATATTCGGGGTAACGAACCTGTGGATCAATCCGAAAATCCTCCATGTTAAGGCCAGAGTAAATGGTGAGACATGGATAGTAAGTAAAGAAGCCTATGATAAACTCAAATTCACAGATAAAAAAGTGGAACTGGTCAGAGAGATCAATGGCGAAGAACTGATAGGTAAGAAAGTCACAAATCCCATTACAGGTTCCATTGTTTTGATACTGCCTGCATCTTTTGTAAGCCCGGAGAATGGCAGCGGTATCGTAATGAGCGTTCCGGCACACGCCCCATACGATTACCTTGCACTTCGCGATCTTGCGGGGTCTGATCTCTCAAAATATGGAATTACAGAAGATGTCTCCTCAATCCCGCTCATCCCGCTTATAAAAGTGCCGGAATATGGGAAATATCCTGCGGTGGATGCAGTTTCTGAATTAAAAGTAAAAGACCAGAATGACCCTAAAGCAGAAGAAGCCACAAAACTCGTTTACAGGCGGGAATTCCATTCAGGCATCCTTACCGCGACAACAGGGAAATATGCAGGAATGGCAGTCTCAAAAATTAAAGATGTCCTTACACATGACTTTATTGAACAGGGAATAGCGGATATATTCTATGAGTTCAGCGAACAGCCGGTAATATGCAGGTGCGGCACCACCTGTGTTATAAAAATGGTAAAGGACCAGTGGTTCCTGAATTATTCGGATCCTGCATGGAAAGAACAGGTTTATCAATGCCTCGGAAATATGCAAATAATACCGCCTGAATTAAGAGTGGAATTTGAAAATAAGATAGACTGGCTGAAAGATAAGGCATGTGCGCGGCGAAAAGGGCTTGGGACAAGGGTTCCATGGGATCCGGAATGGGTAATAGAATCTCTTGGAGATTCAACCATTTATATGGGATATTATATTGTTGCAAAATATCTTGATAAATTTGAACCCGGACAATTAAAAGAAGAGTTTTTCAATTATTGCTTCCTTGGTGAAGGAACAGCACAAAACGTAACCTCAACTACAGGGATCGATGAAAACACAATCAATAGTATAAGGCAGGATTTCCTTTACTGGTACCCTGTTGACCTTCGCTCTTCCGGGAAAGACCTTATCCCGAACCATCTGTTGTTTTTCCTGTTCCATCATGTGGCTATTTTCCCAAAAATCCACTGGCCGCGTGCTATTGCCATCAATGGTTTTGTCTCACTAGAGGGGCAAAAGATGAGTAAATCCAAAGGGCCTATCCTTACATTAAAATCCGCTGTAAAGGAATACGGCGCTGATATCACACGTCTTTATATCCTGAGTACGGCCGAGCATGTCCAGGATGCGGATTGGAGATCTGCTGATATTGAATCCACGCGAAAGCAATTTGAAAGGTTCTATAAAATGGCATTTGATTGCCAGCCCTCTGACCAGAATCAGGATACCAGGAACCGCGGATTGAAGTTCATAGATAAATGGATGCTCAGTAAATTACAATACAGGATAAAAGAAACCGCTGATGCCCTGAATAGAATGGAGACCAGAAGAGCGGTACAGAATGCATTTTATCATATGATGAATGACATGAAATGGTATGAACGGCGTGGAGGTATTGCGGTAAAAGCAGATGTAATAGATGTCTGGATCAGGTTAATGGCGCCATTTACACCTCATATTTGTGAAGAAATCCATGAACGGTCAGGAAAGGATTTTATATCACTGGAAAAGTTCCCTGAAGCAGATATTTCATTAATTGACAGGGGAGCAGAACTTGCAGAAGAAATAACAGGTAATACCCTGAAAGATATTGAAGAAATAATCAGGCTCATCAGGATTAAACCAAAAAGAGTAATTCTTTATACAGCAGCTTCCTGGAAGAAAAAAGTCCTTGTAAAAGCTATTATGATGAAAAAAGATAATATCCTTGATATGAAAACTCTCATGAATACGCTCATGAGCGATCCTTTAATGAGACCATTTGCAAAAGAAATCCCGAAATTTGCTCAAAAGATAATCACTGATGTCCAGGGGATGGAAAAAGAAATGATGGACTCCCTGACCGAAGTGGATTTTGATGAAACAAAAGCTCTTTATGAAGCTGTGGATTTCTTAAACTGCGAGATAGGGTGCAATATCGAGATATATAGCGCTGATGCGCCGGAATATGATCCGCAGGGGAAAAGCAAACATGCAGTTCCGATGAGACCCGCGATATTCATTGAATAGGTGAATGGAAAGCAAAAATTCTGTTTAGGGATATATACTATATACCGCCAAAGCAAAGATGGCAATTATAATGAATTCACCATCGATAAGCAAATCCATAATTTTTCCTTTATTTATACTATCTCTAGAAAAATGCAGAATATACCAGTATCCATATAAAATAAGGCCGATTAAAATAGGGAAATATCTATGGAAAAGCCCTTTATAATAGGTAAAAATAAGCCATGGTATTAGAGTTGAGTTAAGAATTAATAAAAGTCTTTTTGTATTATCTTTCCCTAAGAAAATTGGTATCGTTCTTATATTGCTTTCTCTGTCACCTTGAATATCGCGAATATCGAACATGACGCTATTTATAAAGCTTTTAAGAAAAAATAAATAAAAGATTAGAATAACCGATGTAATTTCTTTTTCAGAAAGGTAAATTACGGGAAAAAAGGTTGTACCTACAGACCATGACAAAGCTATGGATATATTTTTTACGCCTGTTATATCCTTTAAACGGGGCATATCACTATTCAATTTCACGCTGTATAGCATTCCAAGAAATAAAGGTAACAGAATAACAGGGAGTATCATAATATTCTCCAAAAATCCCAGAATCAGGGAGAGAATGAATGACATCGCAACAGAAAATTTGAAAGAAACACCAATCTTTTTTATTGTATGTGCTCTTTTAGGGTTATTTATTTCGTCTTCATTTAGGTCTGTTAATTTATTTAGTCCATAAGTGCTAAATATGGTTAAGAAAGTTATCAAAATAACATTTAAATAGAATATATTTAATAATAATAATTGAGACAATATAATTTTGAATGATCCATTTATAGCTAAGAATAATGATGTTGAAATTAAGAACGAAATAAATTTTTCTAATATTGTACAAAATTTCATGAATGATGAATTTTATAATTAGACAATTCCTCCTTGTCTATCCTCCTTCATTTGGATCAGAATTATATTGAAAACCTATCCGGAATTAACTACTGCAATTGATTTAGATTCTTACCTCATATTTCATTGCTTTGTTACAATAGTAATTGAATAGTTCAATCCCCCATTGAATTGCGAGATTATCGGTAGAAATTAAATCAAAAGCAGTGTCATATATTCCATTTTTATTAAATAAGCCCATAGAAAAAAATGAATCAGTGACTGTAAAAGCCAATTTTAAATTTTCTTTAGTTATTAAAAATTCGAGTTTGTAGTTAATAATCGCGTTATCGAGATTCATTCTTCCGGTAATTTCAGCGATTTTATTAAAAACCTCATCATTCAATATTAGACTTGTGTCTATATTATTAAGTACAAGTTGTTTGAAAATATCAGGATAATCCGGGCTATATATAGAGGAGATGCCTTTGATCCATTTTGCTTTTTTTACATAGTTTATGTAAGAACTATGCGTTTTAATTATATCCAGAGGATTTATCTGAATTAAATTCGAATTTTTCAACCATCCAACCTTCTCCATTAAATGCTCAGGAATTCCACTTATATCATGCTCAAGCCAGAACCTTTCATGTTTTTTCATCACCTCAGCAGCATTACCAAAGTCCACGAGCTTCAGGGTAATGATCTTTCCGACATTTGTGAGTGCATAATTTTTATTTTTCTGTTGAAAAGTCAGGTTATTTTTTTCAAGATCTTTTAATGCATGCAGGGCTGTGGTAGAACTTATATTCAGCTCCTTCCGCAGATCACCCAGCGATTTATCATTCTTAATCATGCTGATAAGGATGTTTCTTCGCAGGTCAGAGCAGGCTGTTAGATGGAGAATCTCCCTATTCATATTTTTATCACCGTACTTCGTTTTTTTCAGCTAAATCAACACACCTATAGTCTATACTGTAATTAACAATTGAAATATTGCTTGGTTGAGGCAATATAATTAATATAATACACGCATAAATAGATTGTCAAATTATGTTTTTATTTTATATCAACATTGCTTAAACTAAGCAAAATTGTCTGAATAACAACAATCTTCTTATACATCTAAATCATAAACAGTAATATACCGATTCGGTAGGTACATAATGATAATGTAATGATTATGATCGGTATGATTTAAATGCAATCATTAAAATTAAAGTAATTTTAACATAATATGACAATAACAGAAATGCTCGAAAAAGTCCTGAAAGATATCAATAATATCGGGGGTGTTGAAGAATCGGCTGTGGCAAGCAGAGATGGTTTGCTGATCTGTTCAACAATAAGTAAAAAGCAACATGCTGAGACTTTTGTGGCTATGTCAGCTACCATGATAGGAGCGGCGGAAACAGCAACGATAGAACTTGGAAAAGGTATTCCTGAAAGAATAATTGTTGAAACCAAGATGGGAAGAGTAATTGGAACTGGTGCTGGAGGAAAAGCATTGCTATTAGTTATGACAAAACCAGATGCGGGTCTTGGATTGGTTTTAATTGAAATGGCAAAAGCATCCGAACAGATAAAAAATATTATAGGATAATTTTTCTTTTGTATGATAAAATATAAAAGATATAGAAAACTTGTTATAGTCTCAAATCATAAAATGAGCATGTCATGAAGCAGGTTATAACAGGAGTAAAAGGTCTTGACAAAGTGCTTAATGGAGGCTTCCTCAGACCTTCAATTATATTGATAGCAGGTACTGCCGGGACTGGAAAAACAACATTTGTAATGCAATCAATTTTTAACTCTGCAAAAAATGAGGAAATCTGTATGTACATAACTGCAATTTCCGAGCCAATTGCAATGATCAATAACTTCATGTCACAATTCTCGTTCTATAATATTTCGCTTCTTGGAAAAGGTAATATTAAGTATGTGCCTATAGGTGTCGATATCATTCATAAGGGCTCTGAGGCAATCATTAAGGAAATGGAACAAAATATTGAAATAATTAAGCCTGACAGGATCGTCATTGACCCTGTGAACGTGTTTGCTTATGGACTTGACAGCGAATCACAGCGACAGTTCTACTATGATTTTTTTACCAGCATGAAAGGATGGAATTCTCTTGTCCTATTAACAGGGGAATTTACAGGGGAAGAGCTTATTAAGAGTACACTGAGTTACATGGTCGATGGTATAATCCAGATCAGCAATGAGCCATTTTATGAGAAAAACATCAGATACCTGAATGTTCTCAAAATGAGAGGGCAGGAAATTCAGGGAGGTAAACATTCGTGCAAGATCAATAAAGATGGATTTGTAGTATTCTCCAGAATACACCCAATAGCCAGGAAATCTGTATTCAATGAACGGATATCAACAGGTATAAAGGGACTGGATAAAATGACTGGTGGGGGCTTCGTACGTGGTTCTTCAATATTAATTTCAGGATCAAGCGGGACAGGGAAGACAATACTTGGAATACAATTCATCATGGATGGTCTCTTAAAAAATGAACCTGGTATAATAGTTTCTTTTGAAGAGGACCTGGAACAAATCCGCGAAAATTCTAAAATGTTCAATTGGAACCTGGAGGAATATGAAAATAAAAACCTCCTGAAAATGATCTCTCCTCTTGAATATGATGCATATGAACTGGCTCTTAAGATCGAAGAGACGATTGACATTATAAAAGCTAAACGTTTATTGCTGGATGGGACAGGAAGACTACAGAGGATGTTACCCCAATATGCACAACTACCTGAATATATGGGGACGGTCAGTAACATTTTAAAGAATAAGAATATAACCGCAGTCTATACAAATGAGACTTCAAACCTGACAGGAGCTACGCAGATCACAGGGATGGGTATCTCCCCATTTCTGGATACAGTTATACTGCTTCGGTACGTGGAGATAAAAAGCGAGATGCGAAAAGCTATATCAGTACTTAAGATGAAGGGAAGCGACCATGATAAGGAAATAAGGGAGATCGTTATCACTAAAAATGGAGCTGAAATCAAGCTGCCTTTTAGTGAATACTCCGGTTTATTATCAGGCAATCCTACAAAGACGCCGTCCCAGGCTTTTTTGGAAGCGTTTAAGAAATAATATATTATGGATTTTAATTTAATTCTGAAACTGTTTAATATGTATTCGTGGGCGGTAGCGAGCCTGATCATGATTTTTACGGCTGCGATAGCTAAATTGTATCAAAAGAATTTCAGGATCAACACATATTATTATTTATATTTTATACCTGTAATTATATTTTTTATTATTCTTTTACAAATATTTCCCATTTTCAGCATCGAAGCGGAATTTATTGAATTTATTGGCTCAGTGGTTTCCTTTCTGGCAAGTTATTTCCTGTACAGGAAAATGATAGGTGTAAAATGAAAATAGATATTCAATTATTTGATACTGTATCTTTTCTCTTATATTCTATAATACTTTATTTTTTAAGTGTGATCAGCAGGCGGCTGGGTGAAGTCATGGGAATTGGAAAATATTATTATCTTTATTACCTGGGGATGATTTTTACATTGGCAGGCTCCATTATCATGTCAATATATTTTGAGAATATGCCTGATTCTAAATTATTTGGATATGTTCTTTTTTCAATCGGGCTGACGTTTGGCCTGATCGCATCGATCAAATACTGGGGCTGGTTAATCATAGAGTTATTTAGAGGATAATTATAATGAAATATGCGTCTTTAATAATAGTAATTTTTATTTTATTAATATCCGGTTGTGTTGATAAAAAGGATAAAATTGACCTGAGTGTAACACAGGAAACTAATACATCATTTAGTGAGCCAGTAGTCAGGGTCGCAATTGCTTCGGTTGTTTCTCCGAAAGAATCTTATGAATATTATGGAGAAATGATTCAATATCTTTCGCAAAAACTCGGTGGGGAAGTAAAAATAATCCAGAAAAGAAGTTATCAGGAAATAAATGATATGGTCAAAAATAAAGAAATCGACTTTGCTTTTGTCTGTGGGGGGGCATATATTGACGGGAACTCGGAATTCGGGATGAAGATCCTTGTTGCGCCGGAAGTTTATGGAAATACCACATATAATTCATATATAATTGTCCACAACAATAGCAATTATACCAATTTTACCGGCTTAAGAGGCAAGAAATTTGCTTTTACGGACCCACTATCAAATTCGGGAAAACTTTATCCGGCATACAGGCTTTATCTAATTAATGAAACGCCGGGCTCTTTCTTTGGAATTGACGGGCAGGGAAGAGATAATTGGTTTTATACATACGGCCATGATAATTCCATAATTGCAGTAGCTGAGCAACTGGCAGAAGGAGCAGCTGTGGACAGCCTGGTTTATGAGTATATGAAAGAAACAAGCCCTGAAATAATAGCTAAAACGAGAATTATTGAAATATCACCATCTTTTGGTATTCCCCCGGTCGTAGTTTCAAAGGATATAGATCCTTTTCTGGAGGAAAAACTCAGAAATATCTTTTTGAATATGGATAAGGATGAAAAGGGAAAGAGAATACTTTCATTGATCAAGATCAACAGGTTCGTATATATTGATGATAAGGCTTATGATTCAATCAGGGAAATGAGGAAACAAATAAAATGAGTAGTCTGCGCGGCCGGATTATAATATCCATGCTGGCAATTATATTTTTAATCTTTTCAGGTTCATATTTTGTGATCCAGGATATACAAACAGGAATAATCGAGGGAGAGTTCAGGAATGAAGGATTTTTATTGGCAAATAATCTTGCCTCAGAAACCACAAATAATTTTCTAAGAAATGATCTGGTTGAAATCAAAAAATCATTCGAGAATGCAAAGAACAGCTATCCTGAGATCGAATATATATTTGTGACGGATTCGCAGGGAATTGTGATTGTTCATACTTTTGAGGACGGTTTTCCCAAAGCGCTACTCGATTTTGCCAGGCCTGAAAATGTCAGAAAAGAAGAGATATTAGAAACTGAAAATGGAACTATTCATGAATTTGATGCGCCACTTTTTAAAAATGTAGGATATATACATATAGGGTTATCAGAAAACAAGGTAAGAGCACAAATCCGTGATGCATCACGAAAAATCCTGTTTTTGGCTATTTGCGCCGTGCTGCTTGGTGGAATATTTGTCTATTTCATAGGAAAACGATTGACAGAGCCTATCATAAGACTTAATGAAGGGGCAAAAAGAATAAATAAAGGTATTCTTGACCAGAAGATAGAAGTAGGTTCCGATGATGAAATGGGGGAACTTGCACGGACATTTAACGATATGTCTTCTACCCTTGATCAAAAAATCAAGGAACTCACAACCTCAAAAGAAAAAACTGAAAATGCAGAAAAATATCTGGAAACATTGTTCGATAGTATTGAAGATGGAATTATTGTCATAAACATTAACCATGAGATCATTAAAATGAATAGCTCTTTCTTGAAGATGACAGGAATGAATGAAAAAGATGTTTTAGGAAAAACATGCCATGAATTGATTTTCGAAACATTACCATCCCAAAATAGAGATTGCCCGGTCAATAAATTATTGCAGACAGGACAGCCGATACGATTTGTACACCAAAGCAAATTCGACTCCGGTACAAAAATCCTTGATATAAATTCATCCCTGTTCATCGATATAAAGGGAAATCCAAATATTATAATGGTAATAAGAGATGTAACACAGCATAGAAATCTTGAAAATGAACTATTGCTTCGAAATCGTGAGCTTACGGTGCTAAATGAAATTTCAAAGAATATTAACGAAGCATTTGATATTGATCGGATAGTATCAAAATCACTTGAAAATATCCTGAAATTAACAAATATGGAATGTGGAGATGCCTATCTGATTGACGACAAGACCGGGAAATATAACCTGGTAACTCATCGGGGTGAAAAATGCAGTGATACTTTTGAACCCGGTGTAGTAAATGAAGTATTGATCTTTGAAGGCAGGGAAAATATTGTACCCGCAAAGAATAATGATTCTTTTGCAGTTATTCCACTTAAATCAAAAGATAAAGTTTTTGGGATAATTAAGATCAGCAGCAAAAAAAATCATATTTTTTCAGGGAGGGACAAAGAACTTTTTCGGGCTATTGGAAACCAGATAGGTGTAGCTATTGAGAACATCAGTTTCTATGATAATATAAAATATCTCAAAGAATTTAACGATGAAATACTGAACAATGTAAACCTGGCATTACATGTTATTGATAGGGATATGAGGATACTTGCTGTAAACGATGAATTAATTAAGCTTGGCAGGGGCAGGATAAAGAAAGAAGACATTTTATATAAAAATATTTACTATGTATTTCCATTCCTCAAGGAAAAAAATGTGGATCTGGAATATGATCATGTCATTAAAACCGGAGAAATTTTTCAAAGTGAGGAAAAAATACAATATTATGATGAAACAATATATACAAGTACCAGCAAAATCCCCATCAAGGACAAAAATGGAGTTGTGGAAAAGATTATAACTGTTATAAAGGACGTATCTGAAAAGAGAAAACTTGAAGAAGAACTTAAAGACTCTTATGAAGAACTCAAATTAACATATTCAAAACTCCAGGAAATGTATAAGATCAAAGATAATTTTCTTTCAAGTATATCTCACGAACTTAGAACCCCACTCACATCTGTTATGGGATACACTGAATTAATGCTGGAAGAGAATTTGACGCAAAACCAGATTCATAAAATTGAGATCATATTCCGGAATTCAAAACGATTATACAGGTTGATAAGGTCGCTTCTTGATACCCAGATAATCGACTCAAGCGATCTCCAGCTCACCAGAGAAAAGATAGTGATCAATGAACTTATCATAGCTGTGGTCGAAGATATGAAGAACATTGCAGTTAGTAAGAATATACCCATAACCATTGATATTCCTGATCTCTTGATCATTGAGGGAGATAACGAAAGATTAATAGAGGTATTTTCAAATATTGTGGAAAATGCAATTAAATTTACGATTACAGGTGAGATAGTTATAAAAGGGGAGTTGGATACCGAAAATATCCATCTTGTGATCAGCGACACCGGGATTGGTATCCCTGAAGATAAGCTGAATAAAATATTTGACCGGTTCTATCAGGTGGATTCATCAGACAAAAGAAAATACGGCGGTACCGGATTGGGTTTATGGATATCGAAGAAAATTATAGACGCGCATAATGGCCGAATATGGGCGGAAAGTAAAAATAGAGGAAGTACCTTTCATATTTTATTACCAAAATGGGTGAAATAATGAGTACAGATAATTCAACAAAAAAAGTTCTTATAGTGGATGATGAACCAGATACGCTGGAACTTGTTAAGCTGGTACTTGAAAGCGGGGGTTTTGAAGCTGTTCTTGCAAATAACGGAAAGGAAGCCCTGGCCCAAATAGCTACCTTACGTCCCGATCTTGTTCTTCTGGACATCATGATGCCGGATATGGACGGATGGGATGTGTTCAGGAAAATGAAAGAAAGAGACCCGGGCATTCCCATCGCTATTTTAACAGCAAAAGCGCAGAATATCGATAAATTGCTGGGTTTACATGTTTTAAAGGCTGACGATTATATAACTAAACCATTCGGGAAAAATGAATTGATCAGCAAAGTGAGGAAATTAACAGGATTAACAGATAAAAAGCAAATAACGACCATAAATTAAAATATTATTCAAAACAATGGAGAGAATATCATGCAAGTACAAAAAATTGTAATTCCCTTTTATACACAGGAAAGATGGCAGAACTGGATAATACAGGTCAAAGAAAGCGGTTTTAAGATCGATGATGAGCAAAAAGGAGCGATTTTTGTTAATATGGAAGATGATGTTGTCCTTGCATGCCTTAAAATTATTGCAAAATTTGAAAAGAACTTAATCACAAAAGAAGATGCACTGGGACAGATCACATCGATCAAGGAAATAGTTCTTAAGCAAGTTGAGCCCATTTCCGAGGACATTGATATGATGATCGAATCCATGCAATTATCGCTAATGGGCGTTTTTGCTTCATGTGAATGCTACATAGAGAAAGCATTTGAAAAAACAAAATCTCTCAAGCCTTTAATCAAAAAAGCAATAGAAGCCGAGAAAGAAGAGAATATGGGTGCAGTGCTTGGGAATATTGCGGAGATCGGCGCAAACATCCTCGCGGGCGGAAAAATAAAAGATAAGGACCTTGAGGATATTCCTGACGGACTTGTGGCTGAATGGCTTGATGGGGTAGACTCACTCAGGGCAGCTATGATAGGGGATACAAGCTATCGTGATGATGAGCCCGATGAAGGCAATTGAAATTTAGATGCTAATCCACAAAATCTTAGGTCTTCCTGAAGATGAGAATGTCTGTTTTGTTGAAGAAAGCTTTGCTTCTTTAAAAAACAATACGCTTACATTACAGTATCTGGAAAATATCAGTAAAGACCCGGACGCTCCGGTATCAGGGATAAAAGATGAAGATGATAATATTATCGGCCTGGTTCTTATTAATCCTGAATCCGAAGAATCAGAATCGTTCCATGCAATTTTTACAAACATAATTTCTTCAAGACCAATTCCAACTAATAGCAGCAGGATTTTTTCCGGAATTGTCAGAAATATGAAGCTGCAAAATTCGTATAAAACGACGATCCGGGAATTTAGCGAAGCTGTAAATGAATATTTTTCCATCGAACTTGTTAACAGGCATTTATGTGAAAATTGCCACGTAAACAAAGAACCCTATAATATGGTTTATATTGAAAGCAGGAATGCCAGGTTAAAAGGAATCCTTGATAGATATAGACTCAAGGGCAATATACTGGAAATATGCTGCGGGAACGGGATGTCCACTCTGCCGCTCCATAATATGGGATATGATCCTCTATCTGTCGATTATGATAAATGCCAGATATGCCAGGGACTTGAACATAATGTGCTTGACCCGAAGAGGACAATAGTTATTGATGCCACCAGGCTTTGCGAATTCTTCAATATAAATTCTTTTGATACAATAGTTGGCTTTATGCTCGGGACGATATATCCATTCAATAAAAGTGTGTGGGAAAAGATGATGACTGAATCAGTGTCGATTCTCAAACCGGCAGGAATGATACTGCTAACAGTAAATAAGAAAGAAGAGATAGAGATATTGATAAACGCACTTGAAATAAATGGGATCAGCGGGGAATTAATTGATAATACCGATGGCAAAGGCATTTATGACCAGTGGGTATATGTAGGAACTAAAGAATAAAATATTAATAGTAATAAAGGATCAATGAAATGCCGCGAGACAGAAGGGATTTTTTCTATAGAAAAGCAAAGGATGAAGGTTATCGTTCCCGCGCTGCTTTTAAACTCAAGCAGATCAATGAAAAATTTAAGATAATAAAAAAAGGAAATACTGTTGTTGATCTTGGCGCGGCGCCAGGGGGATGGCTCCAGGTCGCAAAAGAACTCTCCGGCGGAATAGTTGTAGGTGTGGATATTCTGGATATCGAGGAGATAGAAGGTGTGGATGTAATAAAAGGTGATATCCGACTTGATAAAACCATTGGAAATATAAGGAAAAAGATCGAGTCGGATAAAGCTGATGTCGTAATTTGCGATGCTGCGCCTAACCTTTCAGGAAGCTGGAGTTATGACCATGCCCGCTCTATTGACCTTTCAACTTCAGCTCTAGAGTGCGCAAGAAAGATACTGAAGAACGGAGGGAATTTTGCGGTTAAAGTATTCCAGGGAGACATGTTCCCGGACTTCCTTAATAAGGTTCGCCTGTATTTTGGAAAGGTACAGGCTTTTTCCCCTGAAGCGTCCCGGCAGCAGAGCGCTGAAATATATGTTATCGGGAAGGAATTACTGACTGACGCGGTCAAAATGAACGGGGAATATGCCGTCACGATAGAGGACACTGGCGCAAGCGGGGACGGGATCGCAAAGATCAATGATTTCGTTGTGTTCGTAAAAGATGCAAAAAAGGGAGAGAAACTTAATATCCGGATCAGGTTCATAAAACCCAATTTTGCGTTCGGGGATAGAATTTAACCGAAGTCATAAGAGTTATATGCTTGAGTATCTAATTGTAAATAAGCTATTAAGAGCGAAATCAGGCGGGAAAAAGAAAGTGGATATTTTGACCTTATACACACATCTTCATAAATTACTAATCATGAGCCTTATTTTCATCTTCTTGCCTTTATCAGTATCAGCGAACTGGCAGAATTATGGTGGTGATCTTGGGCATAGCGGTTATTCAGATAGTTCGCCAGTTCCGCTGGAATTAAGGTGGGAATACCGTATAGGGACTTCAGAAATATCTGCACCCATAATTGATGCAGGAATACTTTTTGTGGGTTCTGATGATAATAATCTGTATGCTATAGACGCTGTTAAAGGTGAGCTAAAATGGCAGTTCCCCACTCTTGGGAAAGTCTATACACCGGCAGCAAAAAACGGGGTGGTTTTTGCAGCTTCTTTTGATAATAATATTTATGCTTTAGATTATGATGGAAACCAGAAATGGATATCAAATGCCGGATTTAGTACGGCCTCGCCACCAATCGTTTATAATAATATTCTCTATGGGGGGTTTGATAAATATATTTATGCAATATTTATTAACAATGGCAGTATAGACTGGAGATATGCAACTGATGGAAAAGTAGAATCCTCCCCGGCTATCTCACAGGGCCTTGTTTATGCTGGTTCACATGATGATAATTTATATGCTCTTGATGCAAGAAATAAAAATCTCAGATGGAAATATACTACCGGCGGGAGTATCACATCATCCCCGGCTGTGATCAATGGGATTGTATTTGTAGGAGCAAATGATAACAACGTTTATGCTATTGACTCTAATAGCGGAGAATTGAAATGGCGAGAAAAAACGAATGATATAGTAAGATCAACTCCTGCAGTTTTTCAAAATTCGATTTATATAGGCTCTAATGATAATACATTATATGCAATGAATATTGATAATGGGGATATCCTCTGGAAATTTGTAACGGGTGGATGGATCGACTCTCAGCCGATAGTGACAAAAGATATTGTTTATTCAGGATCGAAGGACGGAACAATTTACGCTATTGACAGGGAAAAAGGAACTAAAATCAGTAGTTATGATGCAGGTAGCGGAATAATATCCCTGGCAATATCGGATAATTTGTTATATGCTACATCAGATGATGGTTATGTCCGTGCTTTTGGATTAGAAGTCCCTGAATCTTCAATAGTTCCTAATGTTGCTCCGGATTTGATCCTTCCTGAAATTAAAATAAATCCTATTCCTATAAACACTACTTCTGAAATACTGACTGTATCAGGCACAGCAACGGATTCAAGTGGTATTATAATGGTAACTGTCAATGGTATAGAAGCCGGGGCTGAGAACTGGAAAGCAACCTTGACCCTTGATAATGGCACAAATATTATATCAATAAAGGCAGTAGATAAAGCAGGAAATATTAAATCCGAGGTCCGTACGGTTAAATATATTCCACCTGTAGACCGGGAAACATCACCTGTCGGAACACCGGGATTTTCACTTTATCTTGGTGTAATATCCGTACTGATAATTTTAATTTTGAATAAAAATAAAAAAAATCAATAATATATATACACGCCGGATTTTTCAAAGCGCTTACTATTATTGTATCCAAATTTTCCCATGTTTGTTATGTTTGTTGAAGAAATAATCACTCCTTTTGTTTTATAAGGGTGAACAAAGTCCTTTGCATTATCTGAGTATTTTGCATTAAATAAATAATTTAATTCAATGGCGTAACCTTTATCAGCCTGTAATAAATTATACTCCCTTAAATACCATGGAAGGGGCCATTGTATGGTATAAAAATTCCCAAGAAGTGATACTAAATATATATCATTTTGTTCACCTTTATTTATTTTAATAAATTGATTAATCTCTTCATATTCATTGTTAGAGTTAATTAAAAGAGGATTATTAATTAATACCAATACAATAAGCAGTATAATTATTATTGATGTAAAATTCATTCTGTTTTTATTGAAAAATCTCTCTATTATTTCACCAAGAAAAAACCCGGAAACAATTATAAAAGGCAATATAATATTCAGTATAAGATCAGGAGTTTTATATTTAATCATAGAAAAAATTAATAATGATAATATAGCCCAGAAAGAACAAAAAAGAATAAAATAACTTTTATCTTTTAATAATATATAATATATGGAGCCAATTAAACCCGTAATGAAAATAATAAATTCAAATTTCAATAGGTTTATTAAATAAAAATAATACGGTTGAAATAGAATTTCTTTTAGATTACCACTTGGATAATAAATTTGGTAAACCCAATTATATATCGCCTTAAAAAATCCATCTGATAAATTATTATAAAATAAATAATTGATAGAAATAAAGATTAATATAATGTAAATTATGATAAAGCTAATTTTATTATTTTTGCCAGTTTGCGTATTTAATTCTTCATAGATCCTATAAAAAACATTTTTATTCAATATAAGGAAATAGACTATGATAAACATAAAAATATATGTTGTAGGCTTTATGGCCATAGTTATTGCTAAACAAGCAGAACCTGAATAAAGATATAATGTTGAATGATGCTCAAAGAATAATATCATGCATACTATAAAGGCAAGAATGAAAAACGCCAGGAAAATATCGTGTCTTAATTGTCTTGAAAATGTTATGAAAGAATAAGAAAATGCGATCATGCCTGATATTAATAAAAATTTAACATCTCCAAAATATCGGCGTAATGGAAAGAGTAATAAAACCATCCCTCCCCCAAATAAAGCCGGGAATAATCTAGCCGATAATATATTATCTCCCAGAACTTGAAAGATCCCAGCAGTCATATAATATAGAAAAGGTCCATGAGTAGTAGGATTATATACATAAATATTATATTTAAATAATAAAAATGATGTAAAAGCATGAATACTTTCATCAAAGTCAAGAGGATTTTCTGCAGGTTTAAATAGCCTCAGTAAAAAACCCGCGATAGCTATAAAAATAAAAACAATCAGTGTTTTATCCAATTTTCCTGGAAATTTAAATATCATAAAGGCATGTATGCAGGAATTTGACATTCAATAAAAACCTATCGAAAAAATCAAAAAATTACTTTTGTAAAGCTTAAATAGTTATATTATTGTATGAGTTTATACGCAAAAATGACAATTTGGAATAAAATCAGGCCGGAATCTAAGACTTTCATTTTCTTATTTCTAATACTTTTAATAGGTTTTAAAGTAAGGCTTTTTACTTTTTCGCAGGTTTTTGAGCCAGGCAGGGTAGTGTTTCTTGAGGCAGATCCATATTACCACATGTGGCGGGTATTTTCATATATAGAGACTTTCCCCGGGACGTTCTTTTTCGATCCGTTCCTTAATTTTCCATACGGTGCTGCCGTAGGGTGGCCACCTCTTTCAGATCAAAGCATCGCCCTGGTCTCTTTAATTGCCGGTTCTGGCAATCCGGGTACGTATCTTGTTGAAATAATAGGTGCATTTACCCCCGTATTTACAGGAATTATTTCTATAATTTCAGTATATTATATTGCAAAAGAAATTTTTAATGAACGTGCAGGTCTATATAGTTCCCTTTTACTTGCAGTGATGCCGGCGCATGCCCAGATATCGTTCGTGGGATTTGTTGACCATCATATTCTTGAGGTGCTTATTTCGGTTATAGCTTATTTGTTTTTTATGAGATCTTTAAAAAACGATTCCTACAGGTTCTCTATCTTATCCGGGATTATGATCGGATTATCGTTTCTTACATGGATCGGAGCTCCGATATTTATCGGGATAATATTATCTTATGTAATCATTCAGTTTATCATTGATAAAAAATCTAATGTTGATTCTAATTATCTTCTAAAAACCGGGATTATTTCATTTTCCATCGCTTTTTTTACGATTCTGCTTTTTTATCTCTGGATACCATGGCAGAAAAATCTGCAAGCAGGTGTGCTGTCATATTTCCAGTTAATGTATGTATTTTTTGGTGCGATAATAGTTGTTTTTTTAGGAATAATTTCCAGGTTCATGAAAGGCCAGAAATGGATTTTCTACCCATTAATATTAATTGTTATTTTTGCTTCTTTCTTTTTCATGATGGTAATTAGCTTGCCATCTTTTTACGAAAATTTATTGAACAGTATAGGATATTTGCTAAGGGATGCGTCTGCCATAAAACAGGTAATTGAGGCGCAACCTTTATTTTATACATATGATGGGATTTTTTTAGGATGGCGATTTTTCAGTAATCCTGTGTGGTATCAATTCTCTTTTAGTTTTTATTTTGCGATCATAGGATTTTTCTTATTAATTTATTATAGTCGAAGAGGGGCCGATAAAGGAACATTATTTCTCATAATATGGACTTTATTAGTCGTGTCACTTGCTCTATCCCAGAGGCGTTTTACTTATATGCTTGCAGTAAATGTGGCGATATTATCGGGATTCTTATTGGATAAGGTCGCATTATATAGTTGTAATACTGGTAAATTCAAAACTTTTCACCTGAAATCGGATTATATTGCTTTGTTCATTCTCACGATTCTTGTTATTCCAAATTCCGTGATGGCGTATAATATGGCACAATCTCCGCCCAAAATCTCGGATGACTGGTATGATTCATTGGTGTGGTTAAGAGATAACACCCCTGATCCTGGAAGAATCCCCCAGTATGGTGTTATGGCATGGTGGGATTATGGCAACTGGATATTGTATATTTCAAAACGTCCGGTTGTAGCCAATAATTTCCAGATCGGCGGTGATGAAGCTGCCAGGTTTTTCACAGAGGATAATGAAATACTTGCAAATGAGATAATGGATAAAAGAAAAGCAAGATATGTTGTTATGGATATGCAAATGGGGTTAAATAAGTTCAGTCAGGGTGATCAAGTAGT
The DNA here is from genome assembly GCA_012026795.1 of Candidatus Methanoperedens sp. Classification (NCBI taxonomy): domain Archaea; kingdom Methanobacteriati; phylum Methanobacteriota; class Methanomicrobia; order Methanosarcinales; family Candidatus Methanoperedentaceae; genus Candidatus Methanoperedens; species Candidatus Methanoperedens sp. The sequence continues at coordinate 52,252 of VEPM01000007.1, read as the reverse complement.
TATAAAAGGGACATTTTTTGGTATTGCAAATTTAGCAAACAAAGATATCGGGATGTATTTTGATAAAAATAATTTTCCCAATAATAATTATTTCCAAACAATGTATTCAAAAATGCATGTGTTCGATGGCGCAGGACTTAAAAACTACAGAATGATATATGAATCAAAGGAAATGCATTATGACATATTTGACAACGTAAGCAGGGACATTAAAATATTTGAATATGTAATGGGTGCAAGGATAATTGGAAATGCTACATCGAATGAATCTGTAATGCTTTCAGGCACGATAATTACAAACCAGAAAAGAAGATTTGAGTATACACAAAAAAATAATACAGATGAAAACGGATATTTTGAATTTATAGTTCCATATTCAAAAGAAAGTCCTTACAGGACAAAGTTATTAGAAGGCTTTACATTAAAATATGATAATATTACCCGTTCTATTAATGTTTCAGAAAAAGATATCCTTAATGGTAATACAATATCGGTGAACTGATGAAAAATCTATATAAAATTTTAATAATTCCAATTATTATTTTTCTATTTATTATCCCGGCATTAGCTGATGATATTGAATGGGTGGACCCCCAGGAAAAGACATTAAGGTTGATGGAATTTGTGATCAGGGATGGTTTTTATATTGAAGCTTCGGATTTTTATGATAACAGCTCCCTTATTTCCGTATATGATAAAGACCACAATATAATATCAAAAAATCTAACACGGATCAATGATTGGATGAATATAAACGACCAGATGAATATCACGATCGTAAATCTTCAGGAAAAAAGGGGGAATATCGGAGCGAGCCTCGGACTCAATGTTGTTGTTGATCAATCGGTCAGGATTGAGACCAGGGTTGCAGGGCGGCCAATACCCAGGGTATCAATCGCTCCCAATGAAGAAAGGATCAAAAATAAAATGGTAGTCAGGCGGTCATTTGTCCCGGGTTCTGAGATCTCCTTTAATTTTTCAGTAAGGAATGACGGCAAAGCCGTATTAAAGGATACGATACTCAGGATCAATTCAAGTTTGCCTTTGCTTGTTGATGATAAATTGTATTATGAATTGCTCGATATAACTGCCGGAAATGAATCAGACGCTAATACAGTTCGTTTCAGGGCTCCATATGTTGAAGAAAAAAAAAATTTTACGATATTTGCACAGGCCAGTGGAAATGACAGGTTCGGTAAGACTTATAAGGTTGTTGATTCTATTAATATTGAAGTAAAGCCGCAGACCGAAAAAAGAATTGATATTAGAAAATCCGTAACTGAAAAGATTTATATGGGAGATGTTGCCGTTGTTTCTGTATTTATAAAGAATAATGAGAGTCGGAAAATTGAAAACCTGACCCTTGAGGAAGCTATTCCCGGTGGTCTTATACCAGTAAATCCAAATATGTCCTGGAATTTCTCATTAGGTCCCCTTGAGGAAAAATCGATATCTTATATGGTAAAACCCCAAAAACCCGGTACTTATTTTTTCCAGCCTGGCAGTTCCAGGATCGAATACCAGGATGGTCTGGAATATAATAAAAATCTTGACAAACTTATAGTGAACGGCCCTTATGTAGTATTATCAAAGTACTCAAATATTGAAAATCCTGCAAAAGGAGATAATGTGACTGTTACGATAGAGGCCAAAAACCAGGGAAATGTAGCAGCTATAGTAAAAATTATGGATAGTGTTCCGGTTAATTACTCATTAAAATCCGGGAACATATCTTTTTCAAATATATTAAAAACTGTTGTTCTTCGGGCAGGTAACGCTACTTCATTCTCATACACATTAAATATTAATGATACAGGCATTTTCATTCTTCCCCCCGCAAAAGCGACCGTTCTGGACCAGTTCCTTTACCAGGATGAGCGGTATATACAAAAGATCAATTCAGGAAATATCAGCTTTAATGTAAAAGAATCCATAATTGCGCAGCAGCAGCCTGTTAAAATTACCAGGACTCCTGTACCGATGATCACTCCTGAAAAGATAAGTACTTCTGTTCCAACCGGAACAGCGGCTCCAACGCCCAAATCTACCCCGGGATTTCAGGAATATGTTGTTATTATACTCTTCATAGTAATATTAAGATTATTCAGGTCATAGATGATTAAAAATTATAAAACTTCAAGAAAAAAAATAGTGCCAATAAATAAAAATATAATTTTTATTATTTGTACTATGGTTATGTTACCTTTTCTGTTCGCAGGTCCTGCCAGTGCTTATGAGAGGCCTGAATTTAAAGATGGGGTAGGAGCACGCTGGCATGATGCCAAAATATGTTTACCATGCCACTATATGCTTGCAGGGACAGAAAAGGCAAGTGCGATTTCCAGTTCTTGTGAAAATTGCCATTCCAATCAGGTAAAAGGTTATGCTAAGGGTGATGATAGGAAAATTGATATGACGAAAATAGCAAATCTTCACAAGGATATAGTTTGCATACGATGTCATGTTGGGTTAAAATCCCAAAAAAATGTAACTGCGGGGGATTTCCACAGGGTAATGAGCAAAACTGCATGTCTGAGTTGCCACACATATGAAAACGGTACTTATAAGAAGCCATTGAAAACCAGATGTTCGGATTGTCATAATGTGAATCCGCATGTCGTACATGGCAAAAGAATTGAAAAAATGTGTGTGGCATGCCATGGTGAATATATAGAAGTATATGTTAATAGTCTTGGGGCAGAAGATAAAGCAAAGCTTCCTTCATTATCAAATATATCCATGCCAAACATATCAAATAAGCCCGAATATCCATCTATCGGAGAATTTATTATTAAGTTATTAGGACAGTTTACGCAAATATTGAGGTAAATCATGAAAACGAAAATAATTTTGTTATTCCTTCTTGGAATAGTAGCTTCAGGATGTATAGAAAATCCTTTAAAACAGGTACCCGTATTGAAGGTGAATATTTCATTCGTGGAAAAAGGGGATTATGTGGTCCCGGAAAATCTTACCTTTACTCAGGGAATGGTCGATTATGCTGCAAGACCCAGAAATACTATTGCACAGGCATTCCCGGCCATATCCGGCAGGACACTGGTAGTAAGGAATGGTACAAAAGCGAGCATGAACGCAACCGGTCCCTGGGAGGTGTTACCATATAAAGGAAATGGCACATATACATTCAACATAGGTTTTGACGAAGAATATTACCCGCAAGTCAATGACTCTGTGCATATATCTATAATTGTCGTAGATGAAAAAGGACGACGGATAGGGTATGTTGTGGAGGATATGATATGGGGTTAATCGAAATGTATATAAACTAATATGACTTTATACTAATTATACCCAAATTAAACCCAAATTGGGTAAAATGAAATGGGTAGGAAAGGATGTGAAAAATATGACAAATAAATTAGTAATATTGGGAATAGCAATTCTGGCTATTGGCTTGGTTGCCCTGCCAGAAACACTTGCTTTATTCGCAGGCCAGCATAACTGGTATGATGTAGATAAAACAAATACAACAGATATGGGTGTACCTTGCGCTAAATGCCACGCAGATGTCCAGCAACAGATGGATGCTATGGGTGGAAATGGAGCACATGCAGATGGCCAAACAACATGCGTTGAATGCCACATTACGTCTCAAACTGAGCTTGGAGCGATTGTTTCCGGAAATAGCAGTGGAAACATCCATGCAGCAGCTGCACCGGCATGTATGGACTGCCATGGTGTCAGTGGTAACATATTCGCCGCACCTATGGCAACTTCGATCTACAATGGATCTAAAGAAGCACATAAGGACTTTGTTAACTCGGCAAATGCTACACAGGGTGACCTGATGGAAGGATCCAATGAAGCATGCATCGGCTGCCATACACATGTTGCAGTAACAATAACATGGAACAAGCCTACCAGATTATCCTTCATAGCAGACAGCAATGAAACCGGTGTCTGGACTGTCAGCAACTTCCAGTCAAGTGGTGTAAACACAACTGTTACAAATTCAACTGCAGAATATTAATATCTGTACAAATAAAAGGAAAATTTTTTCCTTTTCTTTTTTTTTTTATGTTTTTACCGCTACTGAGTATTTTGGTCATTGCATCTCTTTTTATATCTTTGATCATTTTGAGGAAGTCAATACTTAACAATGACTTTTTTAATCCTGTAAAACGCTATTCTTTATCATACCATAGAAAATCCAGCATAAATAATTACATAAGGGATATTTCCAAACAACCTCAGGATTCCCAGAAGATGATACTCAAAGAAGTAATGATCTTTTCTATTTTTTCATTAATTATGTTAATTATTGCATCAAAAAGTATATTCTTTACAGCAGTAGTATCCGGAAGTATGGTACCTACGTTTGAAAGAAACGACCTGATCCTGATGCAAAATATAGGTAAATCATATAACATCGGGGATATCGTAATGTTCATTGACCCTTATACAAGCCGGCCCGTAACTCACAGGATAGCTAAGATTGGCGATGACGGCATGATAAGAACAGCAGGGGATTTCTCAGGCCTGATGGACGGATGGAAGATCACGAAAGAAAATATTCTTGCAAAAGCTATTACTATTAATGGAAAGCCTATTGTTATCAAAAGATACGGGAGATTTTTCATAGTTGATGCCAAGGACCAGCAGTTAGCTCTTTTTGGAAATGATTACAGGAGTTATTTCCTGTTTTTCCAGGTGATCAAAATTTACGGTTATGTTATTATAGTTCTTTGTATAATATTATATATTACTCTTTCATTCAAGAAAAAGCCATGGCAAAATAGATAAAGTTTACAATGAATGTAGATACATGGAAATAAGGCATCAATTACTTATCGGGGCATTAATTGTCGCTGCGATATTTTTATTACCTTCAGTTTATTCCCTGTTTTCAGGAGAGCATAATATATATCCTTCAGGAATATCCCGATGTTTAAAATGCCATCCTGACATCAGGCAGGACCTGGATTCATCAATACATCATACATATTTTTCATGTGAAAATTGCCATTATTTAAATGAATCATTAAATCAGCTGCATAGCAGTGATGTCCCCGGATGTCTTGATTGCCATGGTATGCCTTTGCGTATTGTGACGGATTCAAATAATAATACATTTATGACCCCTTTAGCACAAGTATTCGGAGAAAACATAACAAATGCAGAATCCCATAATCCTTTTATCAGCGGCGCAGTTTCAAATTCTTTGATGAAAGGTGAGAATGAAGCTTGCATATTCTGCCATTCAGATTATTATAAAAATGTTAATTTTACAAGACCGGAATTTATTGAATGGGACGTATTAAATTCATCAGGTACATGGACAATAAGCAATCTTGTAATAGGACAAATGAAGATAATTAATGGAATAAACACAACCGGGAATCCTGGTGGGAAACTGCATAACATTAATCTGGTTACAACCTATACGGATTGTATATCCTGTCATGAAGATATTAAACAGGCAGCTCTGGCAGGTGGTCATTCTAATGAACAATGGAGAAAAAATCATAATTTATCCGCTTATTCAGACCTTAATTCCTATTGTAAATCATGCCATAAACCATTAACTCAGAATAATGCTGGAACATCGCCCTATCCTGCAAACCCATTCAATTTGCCAGTCCACAATTCAATGACTATATCATGCATGGATTGCCACGGCAGGTCAGGAAATCTTTTTGTGGATATCAATGGGGCGACAAGAACACCCCCCTATAACAGCAGCAGTATGGGGAATATCGAGAATTCCATCACTTTGCAGCCTGCTTTTATTCAGGGTTATTTCTGTATGGCCTGTAAAAATACGGGAAATCCTGTTCCGAATAATTCATTACACTTTAAATACTATACTGAACCACAGGTAACAATATATGTCAATGGAACGCAACAATATCCGTGACACTATGAAGAATCCGCTATTGAATACTACCGAAGATATATCATCGGCTCCTGTCCAGCATTTATCTTTATTTGAAAAAATAGGCTTAGCTTGCGCTTTTATTATTTCGGTAGTGATCCTTTTGATTACATTTTTTTCACTTTATATTGACCTTTTTAATAAATCAAACTATATTTATGCTTTAATTGATATATTAATAATTCTTATATGTTCTGGTGCAATATATTTTAGCATCAATATTTTTAAAAGAAAAATCATTGCTGATATTTTGATAGATACGGCTTTTCAGGATGGTGTTTATGCAAGATTGCGTCCTCTAATGGAGAACATTGCACAATCTCATGTTGATACAAATATTATTCTCGGGCGCCTTGAGAATATGGATTTAAAAGTCCAGAATATCTTAAAACAAGGGTACACAAGAGAGGTAAAATCACGTGAATTCATGGAAGAGCCCATTGCTGTTGGTACTTCTATAAAATTTGCTATTAAAACAATGTTTTTATTATCAGTGACAATGGCTGCATTTATATTTTTTATTAACTTCCAGATCATCGGTTTAACAAATTACGGCATTCTTTTGATCTTTATTATGTGGTGGGTATTTATTACAAAAGAATATAATTTATGGAAAGACTCTATGGCATGGGGTATGGTTTTTTTCCCTATACTTGTAGTACCTGTTTCAATAACATTACTCTTAAACCTGTTAAATTATAATGTACTGCTTGCCATAATATATCTCTCTGTTGGAATATATACATTGACTTATTACCTATGGGCTATATATATGACAACCGGAAGCCTTCCATTTATAGGAATAAAGAAGCAGGAACCAACGACAAGTGAATTTTTCGCTACACAGGATAAAGGGATGTTACAGGAAATGGTGGGTATTGCATTTTCCCAACTTAAAAAAAGATTAAAAGAGGATGTTGAAAAAGAGGAAACAAATTTAGCCTGGAAAAATAAGTGAAAAGTGTTATTATCTTTCCAAATAACTAAATATATATATTCCTTTAGCAGTATCTATTATTCATGAAAATGGAATTCTTTATTTTATGCCAGAATTGTGATAGTATCAACAAATATATATTACTAAATTGAAAATAGCATTTTATCAAAATCTTTATAACTAAAGTTGAAGAACTTTACACATGAATTATAAGCTAGCCATCATAATAATAATTTTCATATTAATGTCTTCTCCCTCGATGGCAATGGACAATGCATATGCAAGGATAGTTTATAATGTAAGAGGATTGCAGGATTATGATTTGCACTGGAATGACAGGTTTCCTCCAGGAAGTATCATGAAAATATATGTGGAATCAAATGGGATTAATCATAGGCGCCATGTAGCTGTTGATTATGTTTTTCTAATTAAAGATGCAAATGACAATATTGTAGATACTTCATCTTTGAGTAGTAAATATGATGATTACAGGGAAAATGATTTTGTCGTATACTCAAAGAGTATCCCACAAAGCTGGGAAGACGGAGTATATACAGTACAAATCCATGTTTTTGATCTGCTTAATGATTCCCTGATGAATGATTATTATTTTAACCTTACAGAATCGTATTTGAATGGCTCAGGAATACCGGATATACCTGAAATTAATCGAAGCGATATATTAGGTGATCAAAATCAACTTATAAACATAAGTAAAACATTTTATGTGGATAGGTACGCAAACAAATATCCGGTAGATAGATTCAGAGTTGAAAATATAATCCTTGACAGGTACAGCGTTGCACCAAAAGAACAAATTCAAATCAGTTTCAATGTTCTGAATACCTTTTATGATAAAGGTTCAACCCCGGTTTTGATATTATTGGATGGCAAAGAAATAGGTAATACTACGATAGAACTTGAAGGTTACAAATCCCGTAATGTTACTACCATAGTCTCATCCGATATCGTAGGAGACCATTTGATAGAGATAATTCCTATAGGACCTAATGCAATGGGATTAAATAATTCTGCATTCTTCAGCATAGTTCCAGAGAAAATAGTTGAAAAACCCACTTCATTTAATATTAAGGATTTACAGATAGATAAATTAAGTGTTATTCAGGGTGAGACCGTAACTATTTCTGTGACCGTTGAAAATGTCGGTAAAGAAGGTTCTCAACCTGTGGAACTGTTAATTAATGATAAACTTGAAGAACAAAAAGAAGTTTTCCTGAATTTTACCGAGACTCAAGATGTAAAATTTAATGTAACGAAACCTGAACCGGGCGCTTACAGGGTTTCAATAACAAATACATCTCTAAGCAAGATATTTTTTGTAGAATCCCCTGAACAGGTTACGAATGCAACAAATATTTCAATAATATCTATAGAAGAAAAAAAACCAGAGCTTAAATACATAATTGGTCTTTCAATACTTATAATATCCATAGTAGCATTAAGATTGTATTTAAAATGGAAGTTAAAGTGAGAAAATGGCTCCAAAAATCATTGCTCTAGCATCAGGGAAAGGCGGTGTTGGAAAAACAACCGTTGCACTAAATATCGGGTTTGCATTAGCATCTTTGAACAAAAAAGTTTTAGTTGTGGATACTGATATATCCCTCCCAAACCTGGATCTATATACCGGTCTTGAAAAGCCTATGATAACTCTTCTTGAAGTGCTTAATGGTTCATCAGATGTCAGGAATGCAATATATCAAATCCAGATGGGACTAAATATTTTACCATGCGGCTCTTCACTTCAGGCCCTGAAAGATGTGAATATGGACAAATTAGGTGAAATTATATCTGAGCTTAAGAATTCGGATTATGATTTTATAATTCTTGATGTTCCTGCAGGTCTTTCGAAGTTCAGCATATTGCCTGTTACTTATTCAGATGAGGTAATATTAGTTGTTAACCCGGAACCTGCTTCTATATCGGATGCGCAAAAAGTCAAAGGTGTTGCAGGTCTTGCCGGCCTGAATATAACAGGAATTATTGTAAATAAATATAAAAAGAGTATATATAATGACCTTGGAGTAAAGCTGGGATTACCCGTAATAGGTGTTATACCGGAAGATGATTCTATCATTAAATCCAGGGATACAAAAAAACCTCTTATCCTGCTGAAACCAAAATCACCATCTGCAAAGGCCTTGATGAAAATAGCAAAAAAGATCGGTGGGATTCCTGAGAAAAAAAGTATTTTTGCCAGGTTGTTAAGATAAACATGGAAAAATCGAAAGATAAAGATGTTTTAAATTTTTTTATGGATGATAGCCCATGGCTAACACCAAAAGATGTAAAACAAAAAACTCCAAAGAAACAACCTGAAGAAAATATAATAAAATCACAAAAAGCAGAAACCAGGCAGGATGAAGAAAAAACCATACAAAAAGAAGGTCCGGTTGTCCAGGTCCGGAGAATCAGGGAAAATAACTATCAGGACAATACGGAAAATGAAGATATAGTTTTTGGAGAAGTGGACTATGCCATTCTGAAATCTGTAACTTATGGCTTTAAGACCATTAAAGAAATATCAAATGCACTCCAAATCAGGAGTCCGGTAGTCGAGAAACATATATATAAACTTATTAAGGATGGTTTTATAAAATATTTTCAATTCTGTGTAATTACATCTAAAGGTAAAAATGTGATCGAAGAATTTGAAACTGGCAACCCGGAAGAGGTCTGGAGACCAATCATTGAATTTATTGAAATAGTTATTGAAAATAGAAAGGAACGAAATATAAAGATCCAAAAATCAATTGATTTGATACTTGTCGTTTCAGTAATAATATTAATTATTTTGATTATTTATTTCGGGGTTTTATAAAGAACTTTCAAATTTTTGTATATATTTGAATTATTAGCAGGCAGGCAGAAAATGAATATTATTAAAAAGATATTGAATTACTTCGATTCCAATCCAATTCCATTATTTGTATTTACCAGTTCATTTTTCATTCTTCTCACCTTTGCAGGAACCCGGTTATTTTTATCTGACGAGGGGGTGATATTAGATCAGTTTTATAATTTAATAAACGGTTCTTTAGCTATTAAAATTGCCAAGATAAACACAGAAAAAGGAATTTTTATAGTAGTTGGTAATAACCTTTATGGATTATTCAGTTATTCTTTACTTATTTTATCTTTACCTGTATATTATATATTAAAAATAATCGATAATTATTATGGTGCACATCTTTTAATATTGCAGTTATGGGCATTAAGCGGTGGGATGATCGCTTATTTTATTATGAAGTATAAGAAATCAGGTAATGCTTTAAAAATCGGTGTTTTATCGTCTGGAATTTTATTTTTATCCAATTGGTTTTTCTTTGAACCCATTTATTTTCCAAAATGGGGTGAACTGATTTCTATAGAATTTACTAATATTATAATTACTTCGCTTATTGCATTGATCATTTATAAATTATTTAACATTTTTTTTGGAAATAAAATTGCATTATTCGCCTCTTTTTTTGTGATCCTTGCTACCCCGATTTCATTTTATGCCATTACACTTAAACACCATAGTTTAACTTTATTTTTTACGTTATTATCCATTTATTATTTTTATCAACATTATGAAACAAAACAAAATAAATATATATTTATTTCTTATGTTTTAGCAGGATTATGTATCTGGACACGAATTTTAGACGGTACTGTACTTCTAATATCGCTTATAGTAATGCATTTTATTACCGTTAAAAAAATAAATATTAAATATGTATTATCTGTTTTATCAATCATTTTGATATCGTTAATACCCTATTTGATCTTTAATTATTTGATTCTCGGAACCCCGTTTTCAATTTTAGAAAATACTCCGCTGACAGATGAAGGAATAACACTGGAAACGTCAAAGGATTTCATTTTACTTGATAACAATGGGAATAATAAGCAAAGTGAACTTCTGGACAAACTCGGATATAAATGGAATTCAATAAATGAATCTTTTATAGGAATTATTTTTTCTGTTTTATTTATTAAATTGAATAATACATTCGGTGTTTTTTTGGTTAGTCCATTTTTAATAATTGCGCTTGCATTTATTGTTTATATGGGTAAGTCCAGGATCAAACTAAATATATTGGATAAATTTTTCTTTGTATATATTGCAATACTTCTGGGCGCATATAGTTTATTATATATATTATTAAATATAAATTTATTCGGTTCTATAATAACAGATACCCCTGCGGTACTTGAATACAGGTATCTTCTTATGATATATATTATATTACTTTATTTTATATTGAGAATAGATAGAATAAAGGAACTGATCGAGGTTGAATTCAAAACAATAGCCATAGTATATGGAGTATTAATATTATTGGGTAGTATCTATTTTATAGAACAATTCCCTGTACGATTCATGTATTTATATTATTATGTTTCACAATTAACAGCGGTATTTTTGTTAATTGTTGTATCATTAAATATTTTAATAAAAAATGAACGATTTTTTGTAATTACGAAGAAATTAACTATGTTTTTTATATCTTTATCAATAGCTGAAGCGTCTTTTTTGATGCTTTTTTATTACTGGGTCGTAAGCATGACATATATATCGCCTTCACAGAATTTTGCTATATTGCCGATATTGGGGAATATTTTAAAATGGATGTATCAAATATTTTTATGATATAAATTAATAAACACGTTTGGAAAGGTTTATAATATATGCTGCCATTGTTCGATCAGGATAAATTGGGATAGTTGATTATGAGGACATTCTTGCAGTTAAGCCGTTTATGGGAAAAAAAATTAAAAAATCGTGGGAATAAAATTGTAGGTCCATTTTTATTTACTGTATTGGCAATAATATTTTTAGCTGCGATAATATCCATAACCAATGCCCCGGAAACAGGTTACTCACCCACAAGTGAAAGGTGTATATCGTGTCATAATGATACTACCTTCCCGAATGATACAAATGGTGATGGTGTACTGGCTCCATATAAAAGGCCGCATAACAATACCGTGATGTGCGAATCCTGTCACCTTACAAATCCTCATACTCTTGGTTTCATACAAACTAATGGTTTATATGGAAGCAAATCCACTGCTACCTCATGCCCCGGATGTCACCAGGGTAATATCTCTAATATGAATTTTACTTCAGCTCCTAAAATCCCTGTTAATTTCACACATAGTAATAAACCGTCAAACGGAACACGATGGGGAAACTACTGGAACAATACAGAACCCAGGACTGCATGCAAATTCTGTCATGATAATACACTTCATAATACTACTCCAATAGGCAGAATACTTAATTGGACATCGGATAAGCAATATGCCTCTTGTTCAGGTTGTCATTATAAAGGAGATTCAAATTGGAGTTTTATGAAATCTACTTTTGAATCAGCCGGACTGAATGTCCCGCCAGAAATAACAAATGGAACAAGCTGGAATGGGAATTCCGTTGATTACTTTAATCATACATTGGAAAGTTATGACAATGAGTTCTGTAAATATTGCCATGGTGAATTAGCAGGGAGAAATGCAAGCTTTAAAGACTTCGTGCATAACGTAGCCGAAGCTGAAGGAAGCGAATGTATGGGATGTCATAGAAATCCACAGATTGGGAAAGATGATATTACTTACCCGGCGATAGAATTAGAATCTTTTGGCAAACATTCCAATACGAATACTTCAAGTGGGAATAATGATCTTACAAACGATGATTGCATTACCTGTCATTATGATTTCAACTTTTCAGAGATGATGCTGGGCGGGTTTACAACAAAAACCAAAATATGCACGGATTGCCACACAGAAGGCAATTTCTCTGCTCTGATTATCAAGAACCACAAACCGCCAAAAGTTGATATAAGCGCAGGTGGAAATATAACAACTACCGCATATTGCTCAACCTGTCATAACAACAGCATCAATAAATATGCTTATTCGGTAAATGCAAGTGTTGGTCATTATGGGACAAATGAATCACTTGTAAATACAGTAAACCAGACATCAAAGCCTAGATTCGGTTTCATGTCGCAGGGCGATGCTCAAAATTATAACAAAGATTGTAATAATTGCCACAATCCATCAAATTCAAGCTATGGTAATGCTACACTTATAACAACAGGCCATATTGGCAAAGCAACATGCAATGGGTGCCATGTGGATGGCAGTGCATCGGACCTGCACAATGAAAGCCTGGGCATCCCGGTCACCTTTAATTGCCGCTCGTGTCATACGACATATGCGGACAAATATGGGGCAGCTAACTTGTCAGAGACTAACATGGCCGATTATTCAACATGTGGTGGCAGCAATTGCCATCTTGGAATTAGTAATACTAGTAGTCTGGATACTCTGGAAAAACATAATGTTGACAGGACATTTTCTGGTACAGGAGGTTCTACCGATACAGTCTATTTAAATAACAATGTTTCACTAACTGTTACAAAAGGAACTCCTGTTGAAGTTACAGCAAGGGTTAAAGATGCACTTGGTGCCGCTTCACGTGTTGGTGGGGCTGAATACTATATCGATGTTGATCCCGGCCAGGGAAAAGGAATACCCATGGACGCGTTAGATGGTCTTTATAATGCAGTCAAAGGAAACTGGGAGAGCATTAATGCAACGCTCGATACAAGCAGTCTCTCAGACGGTAACCATACTATATTTGTCAGGGGCATGGATATCGGGAAACAGTGGAGTGCCACAAAGAACGCAACCCTCATTGTCCAGTCAAATGGATTGATCAGCGGTGCAGTAACAAACAATAGTTCGGCAATCGCCGGTGCCTTGATTACAGTTTCTGGCGGGAGCACATTCACATATACCGATATTAACGGTAATTATGCTCTGGCAATACAGTCAGGTACTTATAATGTGACTGCAAGCAAACAACCGGAGTTCTATGATAACACAAGTAATGGAGTTGTTGTTTATCCTGGCAATACGACGATCCAGAACTTAAATCTCATATTGAAACTCAAAGGAATAATAAGTGGGATTGTTACAAGTATATAGGGAGAAGTCCTGGGAGCTTGAAGAAAGAGAAATATTATTTTTTCTAATTTTTCAACAAAGATATTTTATAGTTTGAACTTAATTTGATATACAACAATATCTATTATTGGATAGTATACTTGCAAATTATAATTAGAAGCAATCAGAGGCTTAAATGAAAAAAAAAGTTCTTTTAATTACACCCCCTTACCACTGTGGAGTACTTGAATCAGCCGGCTCATGGATGCCGCTGGGCATGGTATATGTTGCAGGAAGCCTTCAGGATTCAGGTCATGAGGTCAGGATATATGATGCAATGACAAAATTCCATACTTTTGATGATATCAAAAAATACATAATTGAATATTCACCGGATGCCGTGGGGACAGCTGCGTACACATCAAGCCTGTATGATGCTATCTCGATACTGAAGATTGCAAAAGAAGTGAATCCTTCTATAATAACAATGCTGGGCGGTATACACTCTAATTTCTGCTGGGAGGATATCCTCCAAAAGGATGGGGATATCATAGATTTCATAGTGCGCGGGGAGGGTGAGATAACAACAACTGAACTTCTTAATAATGTTTTTGCAGGAAAGGAGTTGGATGTACCGGGAATAGCGTATTCCCGGAATGGAAAGATATTTGCCACAAAAGATAGGCCGCTGATTAAAGATCTTGATACTCTCCCAATGGCATGGAACCTGGTTGAATGGAAGGATTATTCGTTCAAGACCAAAAAAAACTCAACTCTTGCAGTTGTGAGTTCCTCAAGGGGCTGTACACAAAAATGCACCTTCTGTTCCCAGAGGCTTTTCTGGAAAAAGAAATGGAGAGGACGCAGTCCTGAAAATTTCGTAGCTGAACTGGAATACCTGAATGCTACTTATGGCGTGGACGTTGCGATGATAGCAGATGAAACTCCCACGTTTGACAGAAAGCGCTGGGAGAAAATCCTTGATCTTCTTATTGAGAAGAACCTTGATATTGAAATCCTTATGGAAACAAGAGTTGATGATATTCTCAGGGATAAGGATATAATGGATAAATATGTCAAAGCAGGTATCCTCCATATTTACGTAGGAGCAGAATCAGCAAGCCAGAACACTCTGGATATATATAAAAAGAACCTCAGGATCGAGGAATCCAAACAGGCGATCGACCTGATCAATAATGCAGGGATCATATCTGAAACATCATTTGTATTGGGGATGCCGGATGAAACTCCGTCTTCGATCGCTGAGGCGATAAAACTTGCAAAATATTATAATCCTGATCTTGCTTTTTTCCTGGCTATCGCTCCCTGGCCTTATTCAGATATTTATCCTGAACTTGCACCATATATTGAGGAATTTGATTATTCTAAATATAACCTTATTGAGCCCATCGTCAAGCCCGTTAATATGACAAGAGAAGAGCTAAATAAACATCTGCTTAATGCATTCAGGGAATTTTATACGGATAAGTTATCTGCGATCGAAAAGATGAGTGAATTCAAGAAAAATTATATGATCGATGTAACAAGATTGCTTATAAATGATTCTTACCTGGCAAACCAGATGAAAGGTGAAATGCCTCCAGAAGCAAAAAAGTTCATGGAGAAGTATATTAAAAAACCAGAGATGGTTATCGATCCTCCAATTGTTCTAGTATCTTATTAAGTTTAACCATAAACTCATCTTTTGGAATATATCCGGGTACCCTTGAAATCTCTTTTCCATCTTTATCAAAAAAAATCATATACGGGGTAGATCGGACATTCAAGTTCTGAGCAACATTTTTTTGCTTAAAAGTATCTATGGAGATAAGCACAAACTCTTTATTCAGTAATTCGACTATAGTATTATCGGACAATGATTCTTTTTCAAATACAATACACCAGTAGCATGTTTCCGATCTGAAATAAAGAAAAATAGGTTTGCTCTGGTTTTTCGCTTCTTTAATACCTGGCTCTATGGAAGTATGAAACGATACATTTCCAAGCTTAATATAATCTCCTTCCTCTTTTGAAAATGAACCTTGCAGATAAAAAGCAATAAGAAAAAGAAAAATGCCCAGTGCAATAATTGTAGTTATTTTTTTTATCGGTGTCATTTCAATTCGCTACTTTTTATGTTTACATCGTCTGCAAAGTTATTTATAGTTAACTTGTTTTATATGGATTAATTAAATGCCCCTTATATTCCATTTCAACAAACAAGATCCTAAGAATACCAAGGGATGATTTAGCAATGGATTCTAATGTTGCAAAACAAATCACTGCTTTTTTTAAATCCCGAAGGCTTGCCATTGCTCTTATTGTTCTTATAATATTCTTATCAATCCTGGGTACGCATATACCCCAGAAATCGCAGCTCAAGACTGAAGTATATAATTCTTGGGAGAAAAATCATACTACAGAGGCCAAAATTTTTAACCAGCTCGGATTTACCCACCTTTTTTCTTCGTCAATATTCATAAGCATGGCTGCTCTTCTTTTCATGAATACGCTTTTTTGCACAAAGGTTATGTTTAATAACTCAGTAAGACGATTTAAGGTAAATCCGCAGTTTCAAAAACTAACATTTATCAGGAGTCTTGAAAATAACAGGACAATTAAGACCGTGAAAGACCAAAAGGATGCTGCTTTGATAATCAATTCCGTCTTGTCATCAAAAGGTTATAATGTTTCAAATCATGAGAATTTTATATACGCAGAAAGAAACAGGATTGGAGTATTCGGAACTCCATTACTCCATATATGCATACTTTTTATAATTTTGGCAGTAGTCTATGGCAGCACAGGACGGATGGAAGGAGATATGCGATTGATAGAAGGACAGACGCTTTCAGAAGACCATGAAAATTATATGTTCATAAATGAAGGGCCTTTTTTTTATGAAAATCATAAAAAATTCAATATTTCTCTTGAAAAATTCTATCCGGATTATACGGATGATACAGGTACCCCGCGAGGAGCAGCCGGAAAACTTGACATATATGAGAATGACCAGCAGGTGAAGACCGATATTGTTTATTTAAATCATATGATGAGCTACGGGGGCTACACATTCCTCGGGAACGTTTATGGATTGGCGCCATTATTGCTGCTGGTGAACTCTGATGGAACCGTCTATTCAGGGTCATATATAACCGCAACAGACCAGGATGATAGCCAGAGATATGTTTCATATTTTGAACTGGGAGATACAGGACTCGAAGCCGGGATAATGGTATATATGACAGCCCCTTTAACATCCGAAGTCACAGCATCAGACTATGTCGGGCAAACACCTATTCTTTTTATTAAAATATTTGACAGAGGAAAAGAGATTTATGATGGAACGATGAGGTTAAATGAAACTTTAACAATAGGTGATAAAACGCTTGGCTTTTATGATATAAAATACTGGAGCAATTTTTATGTTGTAAAGGATAATAGCGTTTTTCTGGTCATTATCGGATTCGGGCTTATTACACTGAGTCTTTTCATTTCCTTTTTCATAGTTCCAAAAAGAATTTGGGTAGAGATTGTTGAACTTGGAAAAAGCAATGAAAAAGAAATACATATAGGTGGAAAGTCGGATAAGTTCAGGTCATTATATGAAGAAGAGTTTTCAGAAATTGCTAATAATTTAGGAATGAGGTTATCAAATGGCACAGATTGATTGGATATTGTATCTTACAGCTACGACGTTTTATGCATTAAGTTCGATAATATATATCATCTGTTTTGTTTTTAAAAAAGAAGAAAAGATTAAAATCGGCATAAATACTGCAATTGCAGGTTTGTTACTTCACAGTGTTTCTATTGCTCTTCGATGGATCGAAACCGGCCATGGGCCTTATATAAGCATGTATGAAGTCCTTTCAAAGTATGCATGGTTCACTATCCTCATTTTCTTGCTGGTCCAGTACAAATATGAAAAAATAAGGATAACAGGTTTTATCGTGATGCCTGCATCCTTATTAATGATGGCTGTAGGTTCAACATTCTCAAGGGATATCCAGACAGTCTCGGCTTCGCTTCGCAGCTACTGGCTGATAGCACATGTTGGCTTTGCCAGCCTTGCTTTTGGCTCTTTCCTTATTGCAGTAGGCATCGCAATCATATATCTCCTGAAGGAGAAACGTTCAAGGAATGTTGAAACTATTTCACCTGAGGTCGCTTCATTTTATGATAAACTCCCTGATATTAAAGTAATGGATGATCTGATGTACCGGTTCGTTGCTTCAGGCTTTCTTTTTCTTACAATAATGATAGGAGCGGGCGCAGTATGGGCTAACCAGACATGGGGGAGATACTGGGGCTGGGACCCTACAGAGACATGGTCTCTAATCGTATGGTTCACATATGGACTATGCCTGCATCTGAGGATGAATGTTGGCTGGTCAGGGAAGAAGATCGCCTGGTTCATTATATTTAGTATCTTTGTGATGGCTTTTTCTATTTTTGGTATAGGATATGTTTACAGCGGGCTTCATACAACATACCTGGCCACATGAAAAAAGCGAGATGTCGAAAATAGTATTTTCCCATCCTAAATGATCATCATAAGGAAGAGAAAATATATATGATATGCTAGCTTAATTAAATGTTATCTTTATTATTTGAGAGGATAGGCAAAAATGAGAGAAAAAGCAGACATTGAAAAAAAGTGTAGTTTTAACCTTATAAAAATTTTAATTTTCGGAATATTGACATTGCTTCTTTTGAGTAATTTGGCGAGCGCAGCAACCGTCAGATATTATATGAACACTGTTAATGGCGTTGACATAGGTGTTGATGGTCCAACCAATGTTGTATCAGGAACATATGTTACCATCCCGCCAATAATCACAGCATCTATGGATACAACCGGGTTAGATTCAGGAAATGCAAGAACAGGCAGTACTAACTCCCATCCAACGGGATTATATACACATTCAAGATGGTATTTTACTTCAGATTATTCACAACCAACCCAGATAAGTGCAAATCCAGCCGGAAGTGCTTATTTAAGAGGTGCCTCAACAAGTAATACTGCAATTGTGAGGCTTTATGATTATAATCCCGTTTCAGGTACAAAAACGTTAATAGGGTCAAGCCAAACAATAACTCTTACAGGAGGTACAACAACGACAGCTTATTCTTATACTATATCAAGTTCTGCCTACACTGTACCTCAGAATCATAGATTAATGCTGCAATATGATTTCAACCAGCCGGGAAGCACGGATATCGCAAGGGTTTATGCAAGTTCAACGAGTGCTTATATCGATATAGTAGAAACTGCCCAGGCTGTAGCAACATACACCATTTCAGGTTATATCACCAATAAATCCAACGGTTCTGCCCTGAACGGCGCAACAGTCCAGACAAACACCAGCCAATCCACAACCACAAATGCTCAGGGCTATTATATCTTCACAAATTTATCCAACGGATCATATCTTATAAATGCCAGCCTGACCGGTTATGCTACTAATTCTACAACAAGAACCATCAGCGGCGCTAACCTGACAAATGTCAATATCTCTCTATCTCCTGTCCCGACCTACCTTTTATCCGGTTATGTTACCAATTCATCAAATGGCGCTGCGATATCTGGTGCTATTGTTACAACCAATACGAGCTTGAACATTTCAACAGATGGAGCAGGTTACTATTATTTTACAGTTAATAACGGCACATATATAATTACAGCATCAAAAACTGGATATAATCCGAACTCTATCACAAAAACTGTGAACGGAGCAAATCAACCGAATTCGAATATTTCGATAACTTATATGCAACCATCATCCGCTGGAAAAATCCTTGTTTCAGCCAACAGGTACGTGGTGCTTGATGATCCAAAGACAGGTTCTTTTTCAGGAACAGGATTTAAGAACCCAACCAATAATTGGGCTACAGATACCATTACAGGTGTAGAGACTACAATAACGATGTGGGCAATGTTGCTTGATAGCAATGGTAAGCCTCTTGCAAATAAAAATGTTAATTTTACACTTAAAAACCCGGTAGGAACCAACGACTATACTTTCACGAAAGCTACCGATAGCAAAGGTCTTGTAAATGTAACACGCGACCTTAATAACAAGAATTATTACGGAAAATGGCAGATAGTGGCGGATTTTGAAGGACTGAATCAGAGCACATCTTTCATTTACAACTGGTGGGGATGCGGCGGAGGAGCTGGCTGCACAGGACATAGCAGTCAAAGCTGGGCAACAGGAGCAGCAATCAATTCTCCCTATACGACAGGGCATGATGGGGTTGTTGGCGCCAGAAGTACTCACTATAATACAGCCAATGATTGTATGTATTGCCATCTTTCATACAATGGCCAGGGATCAACACCCAGTATGAATACCTCTGATAGGCATAGCAGTATTAGCTGTACCAATAGCAGCTGTCATGGGACAATTACCCAGCATCAAACCAATATGGTAATAGGCTCATGCAGTAATTGCCATAATAGAACAGCAATCACAAAAAAATCAACATTAAATGGAATTCTCTCTAATTATTCCACGACATCGACTTATCATGACCAGAATGCCAGCATTCCATGCATTATCTGTCATGGTCCGATGCATAATATTACAAAACCCGATCCAACTGTGGGTATGTTGAATAATGTAACAGAGGATAGTCAATGTACGACCTGTCATGCAAATTATGAACAGCATAAAGGAAGTGTTAACTGCACACTCTGCCACAGCCAGGATGTGCATGTAATTCAAGTATTATCACAGAGTGCCGGATATGTTAACAAGGGAAGTACCTACCAGGGTAATTGTACCAACTGTCACCAGAACGCCTCATTCTTCAATACTCTTAAATTAAATCCTAAAGCAGGCCCATATTCAGGACCAAATCCGCCGCAAGTACAGATCCCATTAAACCATAGCAATGATTCGTCAGCAGGCCAGAAGTGGAATAATTACTGGACGAGTGGAACAGGCGGAAGCGCACAATTAACTGCCTGCAATTACTGCCATGGTTCTACACAGCATGATTTGAGCGCTCTGGGGAGACCAGCCCAATTTGATGGTAACAATGTTGTTGGCTCAACAATATCAAATACTACCTACTGGTGTTCTTCATGTCACTGGCAGGGATATACCAGCGGTGCAAATACCTACAATGATATGGTGAATATTTTTAACGCCCTGAGGGTACCGCCTGAGATTACTGGCCATGCCACATACGGCGCAAACCAGAGCAAACCCGGTTACTTTAATCACAGCAGTATTGCCAAGGATGATGCGTCATGCCAGGGGTGCCACGGAAGCCTCACATCGAGCACAAATATCACAGGTCTTCTTCATAATGTCGCTCAGGGATTATCAGGAGGACCGGATTGTAAATCCTGTCATGATATCGGCGGCTCAGCACCAAAAGAAGTTGATATAAATGTTCTTAAGAACAGCACACATAGGAACCTGAACCAGGCGTTGACCGATGTGAACAAAGCATGTTATGCATGCCATGGTGACGGAACAGCTCCGGCCAGCGGTCATCCAGAAAATTACAGGAATCCGAAGCTATGTGCTGATTGTCATACCGGTGCAGGAAATTACAGCGCTCCGCTTGTAGCAGAACATAACCAGGTCGGTCAGGACGTAATAACCAATGCAACATGCAATACCTGTCATGACAATAGCGGGATGTTCCTGCCAAATGCAGGAACTAACGGAATGACAACTGCTTTTGTACATTATATTAAGGATGTAACAAACATTTCAACAAGCCCATACCAGCACTTTGGTCCAATCAATACCTCCAACTGTATCGAGTGCCATAACAATGCTACATATTCAAACAATGCAAGCTGGGGTTCCCCGGTGAATATCAGTACAAGCATAAAAAGAAATCATACCGAAACCCTGACAAGCCAGTGTGATGTATGCCACAAAGATAGCAATGTTTCGAGCCTTGCAATCGTGGATTTCCATAATGCAAGTGTACAGGGAGGTTCAGGTAGCTGTACATCCTGCCACTCCCAGCCACCAAGCGGTACGGTCCGGTACAACATGACCGGTGCCCATGACCTGCATAAATCAGCAGGATACGGCAGCATCCCGGAAACAAGCTGTGATTACTGCCATTCAACCGGGGGTAAGAACGAAGCAGGTCATCCTAATACAAATGACAATGCAACAGTAGTCACAAATGCCTCAGCCTCAATAGGGACTTATAACATGAACCCGGCATCAGGCAATGACGATACCTGTAGTGGCGTCTCATGCCACAGCAACGGCTTAAGCAGCGGTGCAAAAGTCGGCATAGCCACCTGGAACACGGCAACAGCAGGAGCATGCAACGAATGCCACTCAACAGTCCCAAGCGGTCTGCCACCAACAGGTAACCATACCAGACATTATACAACAGAAGGCTATAGCTGTGCAGAATGCCATGGAACGAATGCAGATGCAGGTAACCAGACAGGCCATAAGACCAATGCAGTGATCGATATCAACTTCACGAACGTCACAGGCAGCATCAATGCTAGCAAGACATGCTCAGTCTACTGCCACAGCCCTAACCCGAACGATGTCAAGCCCAAACCCACCTGGAACACTTCAAGCGTATCATGTGGTGACTGCCACAGCATCCCGCCGACAATCACAAGAAACAATGTAAATCATACAACAGATACCAACTGTAACGGCTGCCACGGTGCAAACGCAACACTCGGTACACAGACAGGACATATCAACGGAGTAATCGATACCCCGACAATGAGCTGTATCTCCTGCCATGCCCAGCCTCCAAGCGGCACAACACGGTATAATATGACCGGTGCCCATGACCTTCATAAATCCAAAGGTTACGGTACTCTTGAAAACACAAGCTGCCAGTATTGCCACAATAACGCTGGCGGCTACGAACCCGGTCACCCCCAGAATGATGGTGCAGCCGATGTCGCAGCCAATGCCTCAGCCACCATGACCTACTTCCAGAACCTTGCCTCAGGTAACGACGATACCTGTAGTGGCGTCTCATGCCACAGCAACGGCTTAAGCAGCGGTGCAAAAGTCGGAACAGCCACATGGAACACAGCAACAGCAGGAACATGCACAGAATGTCACTCAACAGTCCCAAGCGGTCTGCCGCCAACTGGTAATCATACCAGACATTATACAACAGAAGGCTATAGCTGTGCAGAATGCCATGGAACGAATGCAGATGCAGGTAACCAGACAGGCCATAAGACCAATGCAGTGATCGATATCAACTTCACGAACGTTACCGGTAGCATCAATGCCAGCAAGACATGCAGTGTGTACTGCCACAGCCCTAACCCGAACGATATCAAGCCCAAACCCACCTGGAACACATCAAGTGTAACATGTGGTGACTGCCACAGCATTCCGCCGACAGCTTTCACAACAAGGAACAACAAGACTCATACCTCGGACATAAACTGTAACGGCTGCCATGGTGCAAATGCATCAGCAGGCACACAGATCGGTCATCTCAATGGTGTAATTGATACTCCGACAATGAACTGCCTGTCCTGTCATTCTCAACCGCCAAGTGGAACCGAGAGATACAACATGACCGGTGCCCATGACCTTCATAAATCCAAAGGTTACGGTACTCTTGAAAACACAAGCTGTCAATACTGCCATAACAATGCAGGTGGTTACGAACCCGGTCACCCCCAGAATGATGGTGCAGCAGATGTTGCAGCCAATGCCTCAGCCACCATGACCTACTTCCAGAACCTTGCCTCAGGTAACGACGATACCTGTAGTGGCGTCTCATGCCACAGCAACGGCTTAAGCAGCGGTGCAAAAGTCGGAACAGCCACATGGAACACAGCAACAGCAGGAACATGCACAGAATGTCACTCAACAGTCCCAAGCGGTCTGCCGCCAACTGGTAATCATACCAGACATTATACAACAGAAGGCTATAGCTGTGCAGAATGCCATGGAACGAATGCAGATGCAGGTAACCAGACAGGCCATAAGACCAATGCAGTGATCGATATTAACTTCACAAATGTTACCGGTAGCATCAATGCGAGCAAGACATGCAGTGTGTACTGCCACAGCCCTAACCCGAACGATGTCAAGCCCAAACCTACCTGGAACACATCAAGTGTAACATGTGGTGACTGCCACAGCATTCCGCCAACAGCTTTCACAACAAGGAACAACAAGACTCATACCTCGGACACAAACTGTAACGGTTGCCATGGTGCAAATGCTTCAACAGGTACACAGATTGGCCATCTCAATGGTGTAATTGATACCCCGACAATGAGCTGTGTCTCCTGTCATTCCCAGCCACCAAGCGGTACAGTCCGTTATAATATGACCGGTGCCCATGACCTGCATAAATCCAAAGGTTACGGCACTCTTGAAAACACAAGCTGCCAGTATTGCCACAATAACGCTGGCGGCTACGAACCCGGTCACCCCCAGAATGATGGTGCAGCAGATGTTGCAGTCAACGCCTCAGCCACCATGACCTACTTCCAGAACCTTGCCTCAGGTAACGACGATACCTGTAGTGGCGTCTCATGCCACAGCAACGGCTTAAGCAGCGGTGCAAAAGTCGGAACAGCCACATGGAACACAGCAACAGCAGGAGCATGTACAGAATGTCACTCAACAGTCCCAAGCGGTCTGCCGCCAACTGGTAACCATACCAGACACTATACAACAGAAGGCTATAGCTGTGCAGAATGTCATGGAACGAATGCAGATGCAGGTAACCAGACTGGTCATAAGACAAACGGTGCGATTGACATCAACTTCACAAACGTCACCGGCAGCATCAATGCCAGCAATACCTGCAGCGTGTATTGCCACAGCCCCAACCCGAACGATATCAAGCCCAAACCCACCTGGAACACATCAAGTGTATCATGTGGTGACTGCCACAGTATCCCGCCAACAATCACAAGAAACAATGTAAATCATACAACAGATACGAACTGTAACGGCTGCCACGGTGCAAATGCAACACTCGGTACCCAGACAGGGCATATCAACGGAGTAATCGATACCCCGACAATGAGCTGTGTCTCCTGTCATTCCCAGCCACCGAGCGGCACAACACGGTACAACATGACCGGTGCTCATGACCTTCACAAATCCAAAGGTTACGGTACTCTTGAAAACACAAGCTGCCAGTATTGTCATAACAATGCAGGCGGCTATGAACTCGGTCACCCCCAGAATGATGGTGCAGCAGATGTCGCAGTCAATGCCTCAGCCACCATGACCTACTTCCAGAACCTTGCCTCAGGCAATGACGATACCTGTAGTGGCGTCTCATGCC
The DNA here is from genome assembly GCA_012026795.1 of Candidatus Methanoperedens sp. Classification (NCBI taxonomy): domain Archaea; kingdom Methanobacteriati; phylum Methanobacteriota; class Methanomicrobia; order Methanosarcinales; family Candidatus Methanoperedentaceae; genus Candidatus Methanoperedens; species Candidatus Methanoperedens sp. The sequence goes on along the minus strand of VEPM01000007.1, from coordinate 27,167 downwards.
ATAGCAACGGCTTAAGCAGCGGTGCAAAAGTCGGGACAGCCACATGGAACACAGCATCTGCCGGAGCATGCACAGAATGCCATTCAACAGTCCCAAGCGGTCTGCCACCAACAGGAAACCATACCAGACACTATACCACAGAAGGCTATAGCTGTGCAGAATGCCATGGAACGAATGCAGATGCAGGTAACCAGACAGGGCACAGGACAAACGGTGCAATTGACATCAACTTTACGAATGTTACCGGCAGCATCAATGCCAGCAAGACATGCAGTGTGTACTGCCACAGCCCCAACCCGAACGATATCAAGCCCAAACCCACCTGGAACACATCAAGTGTAACATGCGGTGACTGCCACAGCATCCCGCCGACATTGACAAGAACTGGTAGCTCTCATCCTGCTGCAACGCTTGCTGAGTGTGAAGGTTGCCACGGTACTGGAGCATCAACAGGAAACCAGACAGGCCACCTCAATGGAATAGTCAATGCAAATACAGATAGCTGTATAACTTGCCACGGTCTTAACGGATCATCAAATGTAAAGATAGATCCGGCATCCTTTGGTATGCATATAAATGTCAACAGTACAGATGGAAATAATAACCTGACAAACAGCGATTGCGCGACATGCCATTACAATACCACTGATATGGGTTCAAATTATACTGTCCAGGCCGGTGTAAATGTCCGTGTATGCAATGACTGCCACGTGAACCAGGATGTTACCTCACCAGCAGTCAGCGAACACTATCCCGGTGCTAATATTAATGTAACCACAATGAATTGTGAGAACTGCCACAGCAACAGTTTGAATATCCCGGATCAGAATTCAACAGTTAATACAGCAATGGGAAATGTTACACATTACGGTACAACAACGAACCTTGTAACACCAAGCGCAGGAACTTACAATACCGCGTGCAATAACTGCCACAACAGCGCTGTGAATAAGACCAGCTATGGTGTGGTGAATAAGCAGGTAACCATACCTCATACGGGCACAGGTACATGTGACAAGTGCCATGTAGATGGCAGCGCATCTGACCTGCATAATAGTTCGCTTGCTATGCCGGTAACTGTATCATGTAAATCATGCCACACGACATATGCATCAAAATATAATGCACCAAACCTTACAGATACGGCTATGGGCGGTTCCGGTTATACAACATGTAACGGCGGAAGTTGCCATGGCACGGATATTTCCAGCAGCCTGGATACCCTGGCAAGGCATAATGTTGACAGGACATATCCGGGTACAGGAGGTTCTACCAATACAGTCTATCTGAATAACAATGTTTCACTTAGCGTCACAAAAGGAACTCCTGTTGAAATAACATCCATGATCAACGATGCAAATGGTGCTGCTTCACGTGTTGGTGGAGCTGAGTATTATATCGATACAGATCCTGGCCAGGGCAAAGGAATTCCTATGACGGCAGCGGACGGCCTTTATGATGCAAGGCAAGGAAGCTGGGAGAGTGTAATAGCAACACTTGATACAGGCAGCCTCCCGGACGGGAATCACACAATATATGTCCGCGGCGTGGATATCGGTAAACAGTGGAGCACTCCAAAGAATGCTCAGCTTGTTGTCCAGTCCCTTGGATATATCAACGTGACAGTAACAAGCGTAGACGGGCCTGTAGTAAATGCAGATGTATGGATAGATAGCGCAGATATCAAGAAAACGGATATTAACGGCAACTATTCATTTGCAGTCCCAACCGGAACCTACAATGTTACAGTTAGCAAACAGCCCACGCATAACGACAATACAAGCACGGGTGTGGTTGTTACTCAGGGAGACACAACTCTGTTACCGGTATATCTCCAGAAGAAACCAACAGGAATAATTAGCGGCACAGTTACGAATGTATAATATCATATTGTGAATAAGTCAAGATTAATATTCTTGACTTATTCACAATATAATATCGAGCTCAAGACAATAATTTATGAAAATAGATTCACGAGTAATAATTGGTTCAGTAGTAATCATTTTCATACTTGTGTTAAGTTATAGCACCTTCTCAAATTATATTGAAAAATATAAAACGATCGACGAAGCTCTTCTGGAAAAGGAAAATAAAATGATGTGGGTAAATGGTTCGATCCAGAAAGGTTCATTTGCCCCATTGAATACAGGCGAATATACTTTTGTACTTACCGACGGCGTATCAACAATGAACGTAAGTTTTATTGGTGAATTACCACTATCATTTGGAATGGATTCTAAAATCGTGATACTTGGAACTATGAATGATTCTACCTTCCATGCCACAAAAATTATCACGAAATGCCCGACAAAATATGAAGGATGAACCGATGTTCAATCTTTCAGCAATTCATGATGTCAATACTGGTATAATCCTTACAACCCTGACAATTGCTTATATTAAGAGCCGGAAATATGGACATTTATCAGGGCATCTGTCGTTTGGCATGTTCATACTGTCTATACTACCGACACCTCTGCATGGCACAGGGATCTGGGGAATAGCTACATTGTTAACTACCTATATTTTTCTTTATAAGGCATGGGATAATAAAGAAATTGCAGCTCTCCTTGGAACTGCAATTCTCTTGATGATGGTCAATATTTTTTTAGGACTCAAACTTAGAGGAATATTTTAATATAGAGAAAACAATTAGCTTTTCAGAGATTGTAAAATGGAAATAGGAACAATATTACTATATTTTAGCATACTTTTTGGAATTATATCCATTTTTTCACTTATCTTTGCGGAATTAAAGGATTCTGGAAAGAAAACAGCATTCGAGCAATTAATACCGCATTCAAAAAAACCCATCCGCGCTACAGCCATATTAATTTCAGCGGCGATGGCGCTTCTTTTATATTACCTCATAATCTCTGATTTTTCAGTTCATTATGTGTGGCAATACACGAGCAAAGACCTGCCTTTTATATATAAGATTTCAGCCTTATGGACAGGAGAAGCCGGTTCAATTATGTTTCTGGCATGGACAATAATACTGATGGCTTTTATTGTCTCGGAGAGTCATGGGCAGGAAACAAAGTTCTTTCGCAGGATACAAATAATTATCCTTCTAATAGGGATAATGTTTATTTTCATTACCGCTTTCCTTTCGCCTTTCATCAGTGTATTTGATACAGGGTCTGTTGAAATCCCGGAAGATGGCGCAGGATTAAATCCTCTTCTAATTAATAAATGGATGATATTCCATCCTCCAGGGATCTTTTTGCCATACGGGATCATGGTTGTGATCTTTGCTTCTGCGATACTTCATCTTTTAGATAGAAAAGGGGAGTGGGAAGAGTTTTCAAGACCATATGGCAGGGCTGCATGGATAATCCTGGGCGCTGGCATGGTAACAGGAGTGATGTGGTCATATGAAGTATGGGAGAGTTACTGGATATGGGACCCTGCTTTTATTTCGATCCTCATGACATGGCTTTTGTTGACTGCATATTTACATTCAACAAGCCTGTACAGGAGGAACCGGGCGAAGTGGTTGACTCCGACCCTGGCTGTGAATGGTTTTATTTCTGCCATGTATTCAACATACATAATTCGAAGCGGAACTCTTAATTCAGCCCACTCATTTAGTGAAGGTTCTGATATTTTTTCACTGTTATTGTTGGTCATTCTGCTGGCTATCGTGTCAGAAGGGCTGGTAACCTATCGGTATTTTTTATTGGAGAAAGATGAAGAAAACGGGAAATCAACGTTACTTTCAAACAAAAATATTTTTTATGTAACGATAATTCTTCTTATGGGGCTTGCTTTCATACTATTCTGGGGACTTACAGCAACTTTGATCCTTAAAAATTTCGGCGCATCTATTTCAGTTGGTCTGTATGGAACATGGTCATATCCACTGACAATAGCATTTATCGCAGTTCTTGGAATATGCATGTTAGAAATTCTTGGGAAATGGTGGAAAAATGGGATTATTTTCGGTGGAGTCTTAATTCTTGCGATCGTTCTGATCAAACCTGCTGAAAATATATATACGGATTTTTCCGGAGCAGTTCTTGTATTTGCCGGAATTGGAACTATGTATAGGATAATAAAGAGTCTCAATATCAGTGGAATAAGGAAAAAGCTGTTTTCATGCGCTCCCCATATATCCCATCTTGGAGTTGTTTTACTGCTTATAGGAATACTGATGTCCACATATGCGTCTTCAGATACCTTGTTATTCATGAAATTCAATGAAAAGAAATCTATTGGCGGATACGAGATAGAATTAACAAACCTTGCTTTTCCCATAGAACATGAACATGTATCCGCTACCATGACAAAAATAGGTAATTATAATATTTATAAAGATGGTTTTCTAATCGATTCAGGTGAGGCCAGATTCAGGGAGATCAAGGGGGAATTAATTACTGAGCCTTTTATTTATCGAGGATTACTTGCTGACGTTAATATAAGGTATCAGGGTATTGGAACACAGACACCTCTTTTTCTTTCAGTGGCAAATGTCAGAGTAATTCCGGGCATGTCGATCCTGTGGGCAGGCTGTATTCTTGTTGTTATCGGACTTATTCCTCTTCTTTTTTTTAGGAAAGAATAGTAAATTGAATGAGGCATTGGATTTAATTAATTATTAATAGTGATCAATTCACCGGATGATAAAAGAAAGGTATATATTATGACAAGACATAAAATTACTTATCTTGATACTGGCGTTATAATAACGCATTTATGATAGGATAGGATACCCGGATAGGAGGGTACAGAGGATAGGATAGATATGAGAATAGGCGATTTACGTAATATAGTATCCAATATCGATAAAAAGATAAAATTGGAAGTTGGGATTGGAAAAATATCTGTACTGTTAATGATTATTTTTACAAGCATATTAATCTTAATAGCACCTGCTGCTGCAGCGGGTGAAAAACTTGTTGTATTTACAGATAAATCGATATATTTTGACTATCCAAGATATGTTGCCGATAATACATTATGGCCTGATAATGACGGAGTAGATATAAACCCTAAGGTCTATGCAGTAGTTCTGGACAGTAATGGAAAAATAATCAAATCAGGTTTATCATTCAGTGCATCTGCGAAAGATATACAAAAACTGAATCACACGGGAAGTACAGCGATTCATCATTCCAGTATCGTTACCACTAATGGTAATTATGTTAATAACGCAACATTAGGCTCCTGGTCTGACCCGAATGGAGATGGTATCTATGAGATAGCTTGGAATTATGGAAGCATGCCCACGACGATAAAAGATGATCATTTGATCATCCGGATAAACGTAACGGAAAGCACGCGTTCGCTTAGCGGCAATTACAATATTACTTTTACTCGATTTTCATGTGGACATGGTGATAAATCGGTTACTTTTGATGCCAATCTTCATACTCAGAATTCAGCCCATCAAGGGGCTCCCTGCACTGAATGTCATTATGGAATAGAACATACATTGGATAATTCGTCTCATGGACCCGGGACGAACCTTTCGAATGATGCAAACTTATACAATCCAACTATCTCTTCTAATACCTTTAATTATATGAACGGACTTGAAGCTGGAACCGAAGGAGCACTCTCCACATATGGCAGGGCTGATATATGTGTGGCATGTCATGATACATACTTAGGGACCGGAAGTGGAACCCTGGATATGTTAACTTCGTCTTCCAGGCCATCATGTTCCTGGAGCGCAGGTCCTGATGGGGTGAACTGTCATGCTACCACAAATATCAAAGGTACGTCATTAACCGGAATTGACCTATTCTGGAAACAGAATGGTGCTGCAAATTCAAAATCACATAATCATTCTACTACCGTACCAGCAAATGTATCATGTGAGCTATGTCATGATAACCATGGAAGATGGAAACTGCCTCAACCAAATCCAGGTACCTATTCCAATATTAATGAACAATGCTGGTTATGTCACGGTTCTAATGGCCCTCAATCTTATGCTCCTCATAGCAGTTCAACTTCAAATTGTGAATCGTGCCATAACGATGATTCAGGAAAACTCAATGTTCATCTTGTCCCACAAGGGAAATCCGGTGACAGGGACTGTGGCCGCTGCCATGATATAGGCGGTCAGGCAGGTTATGATATTGATATTACAAATATGGGTAATGGCGCTCATGCAAATCTGAACAATAGATCGCAATTTACGGGTAGTAATGCCACATATCAAAAATGCTGGGCATGTCACGGTACTTTGAATGCTAACGGATATGCCAACGAGAGCGACCAGCCAGCTGGCTCACATAATGATACAATTTACAAGAACCCAAGAAAATGTCCGGACTGCCATAATAATCTCCAGTCCAGCTCTAATTTCAGTGCCCCGCAGGTGGTCGAACACAGGATCGGCGCGCCTGACGTCCCAACAACAGGTACACAATGCTCGTTATGCCACAATAACAGCCTTACTGCGATAACTGAGACTGATGGTTTTGGAATTACGAATCCTCAGAACGCTACAGCATCACATTATCTTAAGGATGCCAACGCAAACCTGATGACAACTACAACCCACAGCAACGATTGTACCTGGTGTCATATAACAAATACCAACAATGCATCATGGGGTACCCCGGTCAATCCGAATACTAACTTCAGTAGTTTGCATAATGGCAAAGTGAACTCTGACTGCAAAACTTGTCATGGTAATTTTAATTCTACAACAGTCAAACTTCATGATGCGGATATTACAGGAGGAAGCGCAGGTGGACAGGACTGCGTTTCATGCCACGAGGGGACAACCGGAAATAAAGTTAATGTAGGAAATATGAACCAGTCAGATAGCATCCACCTGACGCTGAATAGTGGAGGCACATCCAATGGTAGAGTTGAGAATAAGATGTGCTATGCATGTCATACCAATAACAGCTACATAACAGGCGGAGTGGTTAATAATGGCAGTATTCCTGCCAGCAACCATCCAACAGGATACAATACACCAAAGAACTGCACTCTCTGTCATCTGAATACCAACGCGGGTATAAACTTTAGCGCCCGCCAGGTTCCAGAGCATAGGTCAGACGGAAGTGAATTACAGACAAAGGCTTACACCAATTTGAATGACTCGTGCATCGCATGCCACATTAATAATGAGATGCTAGGATCTTTCTCAGATGACAGTGGCACAAGTTACAGCAATGTTTCTCACTATGGAAAGAGCAGGAACAATACAGGACTTGTCTCAAACAATGTAGTGAACTGCAAATACTGCCATTATAACTCAAGCTCAACATTTGAATTTGAATATATGGCAAATAAGACCATATCCAATCACAGTACCAATTACCCTGTTACTACACCAACCTGTGATCTGTGTCACAGTCAGGGAAGGATGCATGACGGCAATCTCACTATTCCAGCGTTAAATGATGCTTTATGTACAGGATGTCATACAACAAGACAGGAACATAATAATAATGTATCATGTATCACATGTCACGTAAATTCCAGCGCATCCAGGGATAAAGCACATCCGATCAAATATATCGGTTCTTCCGGAGGATACGATATATCCAATGCATCTGCGGCTGGTTGTCAGAGCTGCCATCAGGGCACAGGAGTGTCAGGATTCTCCAATGCTACGAAGGTAAATTCACCAATCAGTCACAGCAATGATAATGCAGGCCAGAAGTGGGGTAACTACTGGGGCAGTGGTGTAGGTTCATCGAATAATACTGCCGTATCCCAGGAAGTCGACACTACAGGAACCACCACTGGAATTTCAGGAGCTCAGTTTGAAAATGATATTTTCGAGAACATGACAGAGGCTAATGCTGGTGGTGCATCTCTTGATACTAACACTTCGGTTACGAGCAATACACAAACTACGGGCACTATCAGCATCTTTTCAAATATGCAGAGCTGGTCAGATGGCGGCGCCTTTGCCACGATGACAGAAGGCGGAAGTGGAGGAGGTGGCAGTGGAACAATGGCCAGGTATTCCAATGCAGGCAGTGCAACAAATGCATATAACGCGCCGAACAATGTTTATTCTTCTACAGGTAATGGGGCTCTTAATGTGTACAATTCAACGAACCCGTCAGGTGGAGCAATAACTAAAGTTGAAGCTATTTTTGAAGTATATACTCAAATGGGTACAGATCCATTAGAGGTATGGACGCTTGATTGGGGTCTCGGAAATACCGCAACTGCGACGGCACCTGCATCATGGACGAATTTAAAAGCTGCAAGTCATGACCAGGTTACAGAACAACAATTTGTATACAATATCACTTCAAGTATCTCATCATGGACAGATGTATATAATATCTGGTTACAGGCTACCATGGATAAAGGATCTAACGGTGGGGGCAGTACCATTTATGTAGATGCCATGTGGGTGAATGTAACAACTTCAGGAGGAACAACCACATATAGTATGAATATTACCACAGATACCGCATCTGTCCCTGCAGCGGATTATCAGTACCTTGAAATAAGATACAATGTGACCTCGCATGATAATTACAGTGTGTCAGTGTTCGATGGCTCTATCTGGAACCAGAAAGGAACACTCTCTTCCTCGACTATGACAGTGTTCAACACGTCGCTCACAGCAAGTGAGTGGAACGGTGGCAATCCAAGAGTAAGATATACAGATGTCAATCCTGCGGGCACCTCGCAGGGCAGCTTATACATTGACTACCAGCGCATACACAGCATGACCGCCGGAGGCACCAACTATCTCCTTGATGTCAAGCAGAATGTCACAGGGATTCCGGCAGAAAATAATTATTATCTTACTATCAAAGGCAAGACTGATGGAGGGGAATCCTATAACGTCCAGGTGGACGATTCAGGATCATGGATCACGAAATCCACTATCAGCGGAACGACCTCCCAGTGGTATAATACATCATTGTCACCGACACAGATCGCAGGAGGTAAGGTGCAGATACGCTATGTGGATACCACAATATCTTCTGATGCAACTCAAAATACTCTGAGTGTCGATTATGCAGGCGTGCGTTCAGAGACAGTTTCAGTAGGGCTCACATCATGCGATTACTGCCATGGTGACACAAGACATAATGCAACTGCACTTGGTAAACCTGACCGGTTCAAAGGCACGAATAATGTCGAAACGACTGATCTTACACAATCCACCTGGTGTCTTGGCTGCCATGTGAATGGATCTGCGAATTATAACACTATGAAAGGCAATCTATCACCGATACCACCTCAGATCAAATCTGGATACGCATATTATCCAGAAGGGGCTACTGACCATTCAGGTTTCACTTTGAACAATGATAACGATTGCGCTACCTGCCATAAGGGAAATACCACAAGCATCACAGCCTACATGCACAACTTGAGTACAGGTACTGGCTGTACAGGCTGTCATACTCAACCGCCAAGTGGAACTGAGAGATACAACATGACCGGTGCCCATGACCTGCATGCAGATGCTGGCTATGGTAATGTATCAGAAACAGGATGCGATTTCTGTCACTCAACCCAGGGGAGATTCGAGAACCTTCATCCCAATGGAAGTGACAATGCAAGCGTAGTTCCAAATGCATCAGCATCAATAGCAATATCAGATTACCAGATGAATCCCGCTTCAGGTAATGACGATACCTGCGCTGGCGTCTCATGCCACAGCAACGGCTTAAGCAGCGGTGCAAAAGTCGGCACAGCCACCTGGAACACGGCAACTGCCGGGGCATGCACAGAATGCCATTCAACAGTCCCAAGCGGTCTTCCGCCAACTGGTAACCATACCAGACACTATACAACAGAAGGCTATAGCTGTGCAGAATGCCATGGCCTAAATGCAGATGCAGGTAACCAGACAGGACACAAGACAAACGCTGCAATTGATATTAACTTCACCAACGTCACAGGCACAATAAACGAAACAAAGACATGCAGCGTATACTGCCACAGCCCGAACCCAACATACGATCCTAAATCCGTCCCTACCTGGAACACATCAAGTGTCTCATGCGGTGACTGCCACAGCACCCCGCCAACCACCACCAGGAATAACAGGGCACACCCGTCAAGCAACGGCAGTGACTGCGAGAATTGCCATGGAACAGGAGCTACAACAGGTACACAGACCGGTCACCTCAATGGTGCAATCGATACGGAAGGTATGACCTGTGCTACCTGCCATGCATCATATAATACCGCAGTACTTTCCACACAACACAACCAGAGCAAAAATCCAGCCGCTCCCGAATGTACCACATGCCACACAGGCTACCTGCCAGTAAGCGGGCATACCACTGGCAATAAGGGCTACATAGTAAACGAAAGCAACACATGCAGGAATTGCCATGTAGATGGTTCCAACGGGTTCAAAGAAAACCACACCAGTTCCTCTGATTGTACCCAGTGCCATTTTGCGAACACCACCCGGAAATTCACCGGTTTCAATGAATCTCTCTATACCCATGACCATAATCTGACAGTTGAGCACAGCTACTATCAATACAACCAGTCAGGAGCAGGAATGCCTCTTGCCAGCAATAATGGCACAGGTATCGGAATGTTCCCGCAATACACCTGTTCCTTAACCTGCCATGCAGTCAGGAATCCTGAAAAAGTCGATAAAGCCTCCAGCACATGGCTCAATAGCTCACATGCCAACTCAAGATTCGGGACATCAGACAGTAAGAATAACTGTGCTAAATGTAAATCACCCCTGAATTACAACGATACCCTGAATGTGACAAATCCTGTAATAGCAGAACAGGATTGGGCTGGAATCCAGTGCAGAGTATGCCATAACCTCCATAATAGGTCGTATAGCGGCATCTCAGGATACCCTGTTGCTTTCTATAATGCGACTGCAAGCTCTTATGTGAATTATTCGGTCTATGACCCGATATCAAATAATACACAGTTATGCGAAAAATGCCACGAGCCTGGCAGCAGTCATGACAGCAAGTTCGCAGGACCGCACAAGACAACATCCTCTTTCACCTGTACTGACTGTCACATGAATGCCAACTTCAGCAGAGGGGTACATGACTTCCAGGTAAAGAACACTACATCAGGCGTAACAGGTTGCGAGGTTTGTCATAATCCTGCAAACCATACTTTCCAGTTCACTTCAAAACATACCGATAAAGTTGAATGCGTAGGATGCCATGACCAGACATTTACAACCGTGAACGCCACAGGTTATGCAGTATCCGGTGACAATTATTACGGTCTTTATAAAGAAACACCAGGCAGTAAATGGACAACAGCCAAGAAAATGAACACTTCGGCTGGCGTCTGGCCGTTACATAACCTTAGCCGTTCGGTTAATTGCGATAAATGCCACGGTGCCCAATCAGTTTACAACGGAACAATTGCTCAGGCCTCAGGTGCATTCTGCGAAGGCTGCCATTCCCAGCCACCCAGCGGCTCAGTCAGATACAACATGACCGGTGCCCATGACCTGCATAAATCAGCAGGATACGGCAGCATCCCGGAAACAAGCTGCGATTACTGCCATTCAACCGGAGGCAGGAACAACCTTGATCATACAATTACAAACGACAATGCATCAGTTGTAACAAATGGTTCAGCAACAATAGCAACATATACCATGAATCCGGCTTCAGGCAACGACGACACATGCGCTGGCGTCTCATGCCACAGCAACGGCTTAAGCAGCGGTGCAAAAGTCGGCACAGCCACCTGGAACACAGCAACTGCCGGGGCATGCACAGAATGCCATTCAACAGTCCCAAGCGGTCTTCCGCCAACTGGTAACCATACCAGACACTATACCACAGAAGGATACAGTTGTGCAGAATGCCACGGAACGAATGCAGATGCAGGTAACCAGACAGGGCACAGGACAAACGGTGCAATTGACATCAACTTCACGAACGTTACCGGCAGCATCAATGCAAGCAAGACATGCTCAGTCTATTGCCACAGCCCGAACCCAACATACGATCCGAAATCCGCCCCTACCTGGAACACATCAAGTGTAACATGCGGTGACTGCCACAGCACCCCGCCAATCACTACCAGGAATAACAGGGCACACCCGTCAAGCAACGGCAGTGACTGCGAGAATTGCCATGGAACAGGAGCCACAACAGGCACACAAGCAGGTCACCTGAATGGTGTAATCGATGCTACCAGTGGCGATAACTGCATAGCTTGCCATGATACCAACAGTGGATATCAAAACAAAGTTGATGTTTCATCCCTTGGCATGCATGGAAATATCAACAACACCGATGGTGGAATTACGAATGCTGATTGCAAGACATGCCATTACAATACCACTGATATGGGTTCAAATTATACGGTTCAGCCAGGAGTAAATGTCCGTGTATGCAATGACTGCCACGTGAACCAGGATGTTACCTCACCAGCAGTCAGCGAACACTATCCCGGTGCTAATATTAATGTAACCACAATGAATTGTGAGAACTGCCACAGCAACAGTTTGAATATCCCGGATCAGAATTCAACAGTTAATACAGCAATGGGAAATGTTACACATTACGGTACAACAACGAACCTTGTAACACCAAGCGCAGGAACTTACAATACCGCGTGCAATAACTGCCACAACAGCGCTGTGAATAAGACCAGCTATGGTGTGGTGAATAAGCAGGTAACCATACCTCATACGGGCACAGGTACATGTGACAAGTGCCATGTAGATGGCAGCGCATCTGACCTGCATAATAGTTCGCTTGCTATGCCGGTAACTGTATCATGTAAATCATGCCACACGACATATGCATCAAAATATAATGCACCAAACCTTACAGATACGGCTATGGGCGGTTCCGGTTATACAACATGTAACGGCGGAAGTTGCCATGGCACGGATATTTCCAGCAGCCTGGATACCCTGGCAAGGCATAATGTTGACAGGACATATCCGGGTACAGGAGGTTCTACCAATACAGTCTATCTGAATAACAATGTTTCACTTAGCGTCACAAAAGGAACTCCTGTTGAAATAACATCCATGATCAACGATGCAAATGGTGCTGCTTCACGTGTTGGTGGAGCTGAGTATTATATCGATACAGATCCTGGCCAGGGCAAAGGAATTCCTATGACGGCAGCGGACGGCCTTTATGATGCAAGGCAAGGAAGCTGGGAGAATGTAATAGCAACACTTGATACAGGCAGCCTCCCGGACGGAAATCATACAATATATGTCCGCGGCGTGGATATCGGTAAACAGTGGAGCGCTCCGAAGAATGCTCAGCTTGTTGTCCAGTCCCTGGGATATATCAATGTGACTGTAACAAGCGTAGACGGGCCTGTAGTAAATGCAGACGTCTGGATAGATAGCGCAGATATCAAGAAAACGGATATTAACGGTAACTATTCATTTGCAGTACCAGCCGGAACATACAATGTTACAGTTAGCAAACAGCCCACACACAACGACAATACAAGCACGGGTGTGGTTGTTGTTACCCAGGGCAATACAACTTCAGTACCGGTATATCTCCAGAAGAAACCAACAGGAACAATCAGCGGCACAGTTACGAATGTATAATAAAGAACGATAGCGAAATTAAATATAAAGGAGCGAAATTCTCATTTCACTCCTTTGATTTTTTTTATAGAAACCATTATTGTTGTTGAAATTGTGAATGGCTTTTATGCAGGTTTGCATAACGTGCGAAGCATCCGGTAAATGCGGGTTAAAAGACGAAAGGCTTTTTGACCTGTGCCCGAAATTGAAAAACTTTGAAGATCAGAAAAAAATCGATATACCTTCTAATGGAACGGATCCTGTCATCGATTATAACATACTCAGGAGGTATTTCGGATACCCTGACTTCCGCCAGCTTCAAAAGGATATAATCCTTGATGTACTGAAAGGAAATGACGTACTTGTACTGATGCCCACAGGCGGGGGGAAGTCGCTATGCTACCAGTATCCTTCACTGCTTTTTAAAGGATTGACGATAGTTATCTCACCTCTTATTTCTCTGATGAAGAACCAGGTGGACAGCATGAGAATGAATGGCATCCCTGCTGAATTCATAAATAGTTCGCAGAGCTATCAGGATATAATAAAAATAAAATCCGCACTTTTACAAAACAATATCAGGTTATTATATATTGCCCCGGAAAGATTCACAATACCATCATTTCTTTCCTTCCTGAAGGGGCTTAATATAAGCCTGTTCGCTATTGATGAAGCCCATTGTATATCCGAATGGGGGCATGATTTCAGGCCTGAATACAGGCAGTTAAAGCAAATAAGGCAATATTTTCCGGATGTTCCCATAATAGCGCTAACTGCCACTGCCACCCCTAAAGTCAGGGATGATATCATCACCCAGCTTGCCCTTTCCGATTGTAAAAAATATCTTGCCAGTTTTAACAGGGAAAATTTGATCTATTATGTAAAACCCAAGCAGGATGCATTCAGGCATATCGTGGAAATCCTGCGAACAAAGCGGGGAGAATCAGGCATAATATACTGCTACAGCAGGAAAAATGTGGAAACTATTACAGAGGGCCTGAAAAATGCAGGATTCCGGGTGCTTCCATATCATGCAGGCTTATCTTCGAAAATAAGATCGCAGAACCAGGAAAAGTTCATAAAAGACGACGTTGATGTACTTATAGCCACAGTCGCCTTCGGGATGGGTATTGATAAACCCAATATCCGATTTGTGATACATCATGACCTTCCCAAGAATCTTGAAGCATACTACCAGGAGACCGGACGTGCAGGTAGGGATGGATTGAAGAGCGAATGCGTGCTTTTTTATAGTTATGGCGACAGGCAAAAAATCGAGTATTTTCTAAAACAGATATCCAATGAAAAGGAAAGACAAATTGCACAGAATAAACTTAACGATATAATAAATTTCTCTGAAACAAATCTATGCAGAAGAAAACTATTGCTGGGTTATTTTGGAGAGGATTTCAAAGAAAATAACTGCAAGGGCTGTGATAACTGTCTTATGCCGAAGGAGGAAATTGAAGCAACAAATGAAATAATGACCATACTTTCCTGCATCGATGAAATGGATGAGAGATTCGGCATAAATTATGTTATAGATGTGCTTATCGGGGGAAAGGGTAGCCGCCTACTGCAAAACGGACACTCTTCATTAGGATCGTACGGGTCGGGAAAAAACCTGCCAAAGAAAATGTGGCATGGGTTTATAAGAGAGCTTATCCAGCGCGGATATTTAAAAGTTGAAGGAGAATATCCAGTCCTTAAATTGAACCAGAAAAGCCGGGATATTTTATCGCTGTCAAGGAGCGGGGTTAAAAATGAAAAAATATACCTTGTAAAACCCCCGGCCATTGAAAAGCAAGGATTAATCGGGAACCATCATAAAATTCAGGAGGATACGCCGGATGCTGGTTTATTCGAGAAGCTCCGGATATTGAGGAAAACCCTGGCAGACGCCCAGAACCAGCCCCCTTATATGATCTTTAACGATGCAAGCCTGAAACAGATGGCATCGCGCCGGCCATGCAGCCCGGAGGATTTCAGGAAGATTACCGGGGTAGGAGATAAGAAGCTTGAAAGCTACGGAGGCATTTTTATAAGTGAGATTCGCAGGTTTTGCGAAAAACAGGATTGTAAAGGCCGCGATAATAAAACAAAGCTAATATATACATAAACAGCTTAAATCAAATGTCTGGAATTTGTGGATAGATAATTTAATTGAATATTATATAAATTACGGATATGGATAGGAAAATGGGAAACGATGCAGCTTATATGACTCTGAAAATCATTGCTCTAATCACATTTTATTTAGTCCTGATAATAGCCGTATCAACAGTTCCAATGTCTGCAACTAATTCTGCACCATCAAATGAAATTATTCCGGTTGTGATCGTTTTTAAGGAACAGCCAGCTCATGATATCAGCATCAAGACAAAAAATGAATATAAAAAGCAATTTGAAGATATCACAATGCCTGCAAAAAAAATTTACAGCAGGATAAAGCCGCACCTCATAAGTAAAAAAGGCAATAATGTTCAGGAACTCATCACTCTTGAACAATCTCTCCTGGCTGAGGATGAAAAAATATTACTTAACGAAACAGGGCATAAACTGGAATCAAAAACAAGGGACATGAGAAAAGAGATCCTCAATAAAACGACATTTCCTGTAGATAGGATCCAGGCGCCTATAATAGATAAGATCAAATTAAAAGGAGGCCGTATAAAATACAGCAGCAAGATATTTAATGCAATATCTGCCGACATACCGATTTCTTATATCAATGAGCTTTCCAGGGAGCAGTCGATCCATAAAATTTCCCGGGATTATTTAATAAATGCCAGTCTTGACATAAGTACACCTGCAATGGGAACGAATACCTTGTGGGAGAATGGTTATACAGGGGGTGTCCAGGATGCAGCAATTGTTGATACCGGTATCGATGGGACTCATCCGGCATTGAATGTGGATTATGCGTCTGTTTTCCATGAAGCCGGAAAATTAGATCCTTTATATCATGATAATCAATCTAAAACTGATGATCTGCAGGGGCATGGGACACATGTTGCCGGGATTGTGGCAAGCAATGATTCCACGTATAAAGGAGCTGCGTATGGTATTGATAAATTGATTAATGCAAAAGCGGGATGGCTGGACATTTATGGAAGAGGTTTAATGTATTTAAGCGATAGTATGGCTGCTATTGACTGGGCAATTTTTGGTAATCCTGATGATGCCGATGTTATCAGTTTGAGCTTTGGGGGTGGTGTATCTGATGGGGATAGCGAATGGGAGCATTTCTTTGATGCAATAGTGTATGACCTTGATATTCCTGCTGTCATTGCTGCAGGAAACTCCGGTCCAGGAGGTAGTACAGTGGGATATCCGGCGGGTGCATTTAATGTAATAGCAGTGGGGAATGTAAATGATATGAATACAGTATCACGCACAGATGACGTTCTTGCATCATCAAGCAGCAGAGGTCCTACGCTGGATGGAAGGATCAAGCCTGATATTTCAGCGCCTGGAACCGGCATAATGTCTGCAAATAATAAATGGGAAACCCAGGATGATTTCATATCATTGTCCGGTACAAGTATGGCAACCCCTCATATAACAGGGAGCATTCTTTTGATATTGGATTACAAAAACTTCAGGTGGAGACCTGAAGCGATAAAGGCCCTGATTCTTAACACAGCAGAGGATAAAGGAAATGCAGGGCCTGATTATGACTATGGTTTCGGGTATGTTGATCTTACAAATGCGTATATACACAGGGATGATGTAATCACAGATTCAATAAATGATGCGCCTGATGGACACGTGGAGAAGTATTATAGAGGGAATATTTCTACAGGAGAAAAAGCCACACTGGTCTGGAACAGGCATATTAATTATTCAGGTCCTGATTATCCCACAAACGTCTCAACTATATCCAACCTTGACCTTTACCTTTATAATGAAACAAGTGGTGCAGCGGCGGCATCATCAGTTTCAGATTTGAATAATGTGGAACAGGTTACATCAAATGCAAATTATAGTTCTGCTATATTGAAAGTCGAACCCGATGGAACCTTTCCGGAAGGTGTAATAATTGAAGATTATGCGCTTTCTACAGAATCCGGATTTGAGCAGACGAATCCTCCTAATTTGACTCTTAATATAACAATCCCGGATATTGTTGACAGTGGATGGGATTTCGAATTGAATGTAACTGTAAATAATACTGGTGATATGTCGGCCCATAACGTTAATGTGACTTTAATACTCATTCCGGGTTTTACAGTTTCAGGCCCGGACACTTTACCGCTTGGGACTATCGACCCGGGAAATTCAGCGTCTGCAAATTGGACCGTCAGGGCGCTCAATACCACAGTTACGACTTCATATGACCTGGAAGCAGCAGTCAATTCATCCTCATATGGTGAATACTTCTTAAAAAATGGGACGAATTCAATAACAGTATTATCAATGCCGCCTCGTGTAGAAGGTTTTGTATATCATGGTGGCACAGGGATTGCAGGAGCAACAGTGACTGCCAATACAAGTGAATCAACAACAGCAAATGAATCCGGGTTCTATTCCCTGCAATTGTTAAGTGGGGATTATATGCTTACGGCATTAAGTGAACCCGGATATTATCCAAATAATTCTGTTAACTTAACAGTTATGTCAGGTGTGAATGTTGTGCAGGATATTGAACTTATAAAAAAGCCGACGGGAAACGTAACAGGAAGTGTGACAAATACTTAGGATTTAATTAGATACAGCAAGTTTTAATAGGTCATAGATCTAAAAATATAACTCTATATTAAAAAAATGTATTCGTATTAATACGAATAAAAAATAGGACGATAGGATAAGGGGAATAACTCCTCTAACCAAAATGGATAGGACATGACAGCAAAAAATGTACCTGGGAATTCTATCAACTATTAAAAACAATATAAAAACCAAAAATGTTGGATGGGATAGGTATGATGAAAAACAGGGAAATCGTTATTTTGCAGGGCAAAAATGCTTTTATCATTGATAGGAATGAAACAAAATATAAGAAATGTGTCTGTTCTATATTAATATTATTAATAAGTTTATTATCTATAGCTGGTCCATCATTTGCTGCCCCGGCAACACCGAATGACAATTGGAAGCTTGTTTTCGATCCAGCCATAGACCAACCCAATAATTATTCTTCCAGTTTTACACCCAGAGTCTTGTTATATAACCAGGGTGGAAATCCTGTGTCGGGAGCAACAGTTACATATACTTATTTTGATGTCAATGGCAACACACAGATCGCAACTGGCACAGCAACAGGAAGCGGCAACTCATATTCAGGTGCTGCGATAAACATGATAAATTATGCTGGCAAATATATCAATGTTTTATTCTCTGTTTCTGCAGGTTCAAATACGCTCCAGGAACAGCATGTGTTTTTTGCAGGAGAATCAAATGCAGCGCATGGTGCCATCTGGAAAATTGAAGTTTTTAATACATCAATTGGCCCCTCCTGGAATGGAAATTCAAACCAAAAAATATATATGAAATTATATTCTGATGCAGGAATACCATTCAGGAACAACTTTGATATCCCCACAATAGCAATCTGGGATTCCCTCCATACAGTTGTCCAGGCTGCAACAGCCATGACGTATGAAGAGGATGGCGTATATTCATATAACATTTCAGGGTATGCCAACAGGGAATATTATTTTGAAATTTATAACCAGTGGTCTGGTGCCCCTACGGGAAGCACTAAAGGTTCAAAAAAATATACAAAAAGTTATGCAGGTTTCTATCTGGAAGCAAACAATTCCCAGGGCGATGAGTCAGCACCCGAAATTGTCTCTGTAGAACGAAAACCCTACTTCCCTGTGGACGATGACTTCGTAAATATTACAGTACATGCTGTGGATAATGTGAATCTTGCTGCACGCACTCTTTATTTCACAGTAAATAACCAGACAGTCCAAACCAAATCGATGAACGCCCTGACAGGAATTGAGTACAGGGCAACCCTGGATCCTTACCTTTTAGAAGACAATATCAGGTATAACGTAACAATAAGCGATGGAACAAATATTGCATCATCAGCCGAGTACATGTATAATGTGCAGGACAACAGGGGTACACCAAACATGTCCCATTCTTTCCTTAACCATCCTGTTTACTGGTTTGGCAAATCACGACAGGCGAGCTTTGTGGATAATGGCGGGGATACGAATTACGATGGCGTATATACCACAACGGAAAAAGATAATGTAGCTTATCTTGCGGTCAATAAAGATTATGAATTCTTTAAGGATATGACCCGGATCAAAGTCCAGACTATAATCATGGATCAGACTGGAAAGCCTGTCCAGCATCTTACCAATGTAAAAGCATGGTTATCAAATAATACTACCCAGACAGCAGGTACCCATAACAGGGAAAAATCAATGACAGAAGTACCTGGTGAGAGCGGCGTTTATTCAGTAACATGGGAAGGCTCAGCTAATGTATCCGGTAGCAATCTTGTCTGGAATGATGATGCTAAAGCCATCTGGGGAAGATATACAAGCGGAGAAATATACAGCGTTTATATTGATGTTAACAATGATGGCCAGCCTGAAGAGAATTTAACGTGGCTTGCATATAATTTCGGAGACACATTCTGGGGTTCTGCTGAAGCTGGTAAGACCTGGGATAGTCACTCTGATATAGAAACCCCGGGTATGACATGCGGGAGAACAAGCTGTCATGATATGGTCGGGGGCCTCACAACACGAACACTCGGGGATCCTGCTTGCCCTGATTGCCATGGTGTCTATAAGAATGCAAATGGCGGTACATTCCCGGTAAATTCAGGAACTACAGCCCAGAAAGATGCAATGATCTATGGGAACAGCACAAGTCATCCAAGGAGAAATAATACCAATGCCACTTATTGCGGTGATGAAACCTGCCACAATGTCGCATGGGGTTCGTCATCTGCCCCTCTGCCTGCAGTGGATATTCCGGGTTATCCTGCAGGAACAAGATTAAACGGCACATTCCGTGCTGAATATCCAAACCCCATGCAGTGCGCTGAACACCATAATTACAAGGGAGGAAAAATACCTGTTGAGGAAGGCCATAACAGGATGGTGGCATGTAAATATTGCCATGGAGGAAGTCACGATAATAATAAACTCCTTTCTTATGAAGTATCGATAAATGGAACTAATAAATCAAATGTCGATAGGGGCACGCCCGGTTACGTGGGTGCAGGAGGAGTCAATGGCAGTGGTAACTATGCAGGGAACTGCTATACTGGCTGCCATAGAGTCCAGGTTGAACATTCACTTACCGGGAAACCAGGAGGGGCGGCGGAAAATAAATTTGTCCCATGCGATGAATGCCATAAAGATTACAATAACGCACCTATGCACCAGGAAAGCCTTTTCCCGTATGATAACCGGAGTACATGCGGGGCATGTCATCAGGACAAGGGTACAATTTACGCATACAATACAACAAATGGGCTGATACTGAACCCGCCGAGAATACCGAACCCGCAGACCCATGCCCAGCAGACAGGATTCAGGTGGAATAATACCGGTTTGAGACCATACTGGGTAGAGAATGAAAATTCATGCAGGTATTGTCACGGCAGATCCTATAATGAAGCATACGGCCTGGGCAGAATTAGGAGTTTCATGGGAAATAATCAAATCAACGGCACTATTAATTCCACAAGCTACTGGTGCAGTGCATGCCATGTAAATACCAGCACACAAAATTATACGAACATGGTGAATGTTTTCAATTATTCTTTTGGAGTGGTGCCCCCTGAGATTACTGGATCTACGTGGAAGTCTAACAGGAGCGGTTACGATGACCACAACAATACAAGTAAAATAAATAAGTCGGATTCAAGCACTTACAGTGACGAAAAATGTTACTTCTGCCATGGGGGGAATATACTACAATCAGCAGGTCTTGATATCTTGCTTCATAACGTTTCTCAGGGCCAGGATGGCGGTCCTGATTGCATAGGCTGCCATAATAGCGCGATTGGCGGAGGTAAACAGGTAAACTTTACGGCCATGAACGGCACGGAAGCCGTTCACAAGGACCTGAACAGCAATGCGTCTAATGGCGGTTTATCAGATGAGAATAAAAAATGCTGGGCATGTCACGGCGATGGTTCGCAACCATCGGGTCATCCGGCAAGATACAAAACACCATCCAATTGTGCTGACTGCCATATCAATTCATCAATTCCGTTCGCAGCGCTGCAAGTCTCACAACACTACTGGAACGGAACAAGTATCGCCTCTGCAGCGACAACGAGCTGTTACGACTGCCACAACAAGAGCGAAATGATGCTTGGTGCAAACCTTGATCCTGACGGGGCAGGAAGCGTATACGGAGGAGCAAACGGGGGAAGCGGCAGTTCGAGCCATTACGGAAAGAAAAGAGCGGATTATAAAAATATGCAAGATACAAATAATTATTGTTACAGCTGCCACAACAATGTTTCAGCCGTATTCCCGTTCATCGATAATAACAATAAGACGATAAATAATCATTCAGTAAACTACCCATCAACCAATCCAGATTGTGCAGACTGTCACTTTACAGGAAGGTTACACGATTCCACACTTACTAATCCGACATTTAGCCTCTCAAACTCAACACTTTGTGAAGGTTGCCACGGCCTGACCGGCTCAGCAGTAATAAAAAATAAAGAAAAACATAACGGTTCAGTAGAATGTAGCCAGTGCCACCTCAACTCAACAAGGAGTATTCATCCTGTCAGATATCTCAACCAGGACAGAATTTCCTGGGATACATCAAATACCAGTGCTGTCAACTGTACAAACTGTCATCAATCAGGATTCGAAAATGCTCCGATCATCCCTTATCCGTCAAAGCATTCAAACAACCTTTCAAATGGCAGTCTCTGGAACAATACCACTTACTGGACTTCAGAAGCAAGTTCATGTAGTTATTGCCACGATAATACCAGCCATAACTCCACAGCTCTTGGAGCAATTAACATTCTTCTTACAGATATTAATAATACAAGGAAAGGGCAAATTTCCACAACGACCTGGTGTGCTGACTGCCATTACAATGATGCCTCAAATTCCAATTATAAGGGAAATCTATGGAACCCGATCCCACCGCTTATAACTGAAAATAATACGAATAAAGATTATTGGATAAACCACAGCAGCTACCTTAATTCAGGCTACAGGGATAACGTTTGTGAAACATGTCACGCAATTAACGGCAGTTCATCATTAGATTCAATGAATTATTCACACAGTCTTGATGAAGGAGTAGCAGGCGGTCCGGATTGTATAAGCTGCCATAATACCGAACTGGGTGGAGGCAAACAGGTAAATTTTATTGCAATGAACGATAGCAATTCCATTCACAAGAACCTGAACAGCAATGCATCTAACGGCGGTTTATCAGATGAGAACAAGAAATGCTGGGCATGTCATGGCGATGGTACCAAACCCACGAGCGGCCATCCAGACAATTACAAGACCCCATACAATTGCGACCAGTGCCATGTACCCGGGGTGGGCCAGAACCTGAACTTTACTCCAACCGACACATTACTAAATGTCACTGCACATTACTGGAACAGTACCAATATCGGCACTGCAGCAATAACAACCTGCTATGACTGCCACAATACCAGTGAAATGATGCTTGGTGCAAACCTTGATCCTGACGGGGCAGGAAGCGTATATGGAGGAATAAATGGAGGAAGCAACAGCGTAAGTCATTATGGCAAGAAAAGAGCGGATTATAAAAATATGCAAGATACAAATAATTATTGTTACAGCTGCCACAACAATGTTTCAGCCGTATTCCCGTTCATAGATAATAACAACAAGACGATAGCCAATCACTCGGTCAACTATCCATCAACCAGTCCAGATTGTGCAGACTGTCACTTTACGGGAAGGTTACACGATTCCACACTCACTAACCCGACATTTAGCCTCTCAAACTCAACACTTTGTGAAGGTTGCCATGGCCTGTCCGGCTCAGCAGCAATAAAAAATAAAGAAAAACATAACTCAACTATGGAATGCAGCCAGTGCCACCTGAACTCGACCAGGAACATACATCCTGTCCAGTATCTTAAGCAGGACAGGATTTCATGGGAAACATCAAAGACAAACGCAGTAAACTGCACGGACTGCCACCAGTCTGGATTCTCAAATGCCCCGATCATTCCTGATCCGTTAAAGCATTCAAACAACCTTTCAAACGGCAGTCTCTGGAATAATACCCCGTACTGGACATCAGGAACGGATTCGTGCTATTACTGCCATAATGATACAAAACACGGTTCCAATGCTCTTGGCAAAATAAGCATTCTGTTAAGCGATCTTAATAATACCAGGAAAGGGCAACTCACGATTACCTCATGGTGTGCAGATTGCCATTACAATGATGCATTAAATACTAATTATAAAGGGGATTACTGGAACCCGATCCCGCCGCTAATAACTGAAAATAATACCGGTAAGGATTATTGGATAAACCACAGTGGCTATATTGGTTCGGGATATAAAGACGATGTTTGTGGAAATTGCCATGCGATAAATGGCAGTTCATCATTAGATTCTAATAATTATTCACATAGTCTCAACGAAGGAACAGTAGGTGGTCCTGACTGTATTAGCTGTCACAGCGTTGCTATTGGCGGCGGTAAACAAGTAAACTTTACTGCAATGAACAATTCAGGATCCATTCATAAGAACCTGAACAGCAATGCATCTAATGGCGGCTTATCAGATGAGAACAAAAAATGCTGGGCATGCCATGGTAATGGAAGCAAGCCCCTGGTGGGACATCCTTCAAATTTCAAGTCACCATACAAATGTGAAAATTGCCATATACCTGGCCCAAGCCAGAACCTGAATTTTACACCTGCTAGCACAATACTCAATATCAGCCAGCACTTCTGGAACGGAACAAGCATCAATACAACAGCGATAACAACCTGTTATGACTGCCACAATACCAGTGAAATGATGCTTGGCACAAACCTTGATCCTGACGGTGCAGGAAGCATTTATGGTGGAGCAAACGGGGGAAGCGGCAGCACAAGCCACTACGGCAAAAAGAGACCGGATTACCAGTCAATCCAGGATACCAATGACTACTGTACCAGATGCCACAACAATGCTTCCACTATTTTCCCATTTACAGACAATAACAACAAGACGATAGCCAATCACTCGGTCAACTATCCGTCAACCAACCCCAATTGTTCAGACTGTCACTTAACAGGAAGGTTACATGATTCCACACTCACTAATCCGACATTTAGCCTCTCAAACTCAACACTTTGTGAAGGTTGCCATGGCCTGTCCGGCTCAGCAGCAATAAAAGATAAAGAAAAACATAACTCAACTATGGAATGCAGCCAGTGCCACCTGAACTCGACCAGGAACATACATCCTGTCCAGTATCTTAAGCAGGACAGGATTTCATGGGAAACATCAAAGACAAACGCAGTAAACTGCACGGACTGCCACCAGTCTGGATTCTCAAATGCCCCGATCATTCCTGATCCGTTAAAGCATTCAAACAACCTTTCAAATGGCAGTCTCTGGAATAGTACCCCCTACTGGACATCAGGAACGGATTCATGCTATTACTGCCATAATGATACAAAACACAATTCCAGTGCTCTTGGCAGAATAAGCCTTCTCCTCACGGATCCGAACAATACCCGCAAAGGTGACCTTACGACAACCACATGGTGCGCTGACTGCCATTACAGTGATGCATCAAATTCCAATTATAAAGGGGATTATTGGAACCCGATCCCACCGCTAATAACCGAAAATAATACCGGTAAGGATTACTGGATAAACCACTCAGGATACCTGAGTTCAGGGTACAAAGACAAGTCATGTGAAAACTGTCATGCCATTATTGGAAATTCATCAAAAGATTCAAATAATTACTCGCACAGTCTCGGTGCTGGCACAGGAGGAGGTCCGGACTGTACCTTCTGCCATGAAATTGGAGGTCTGGCCCCGAAAACTGTCAATATAACAGACTTTAGAATGAGTATTCATAAGAACTTAAATGGTGCAGATACTGATGTTAACAGGTCATGCTATGCATGTCATGGCGATGGGAATGCCCCTGAAAGCGGTCATCCTGTTGAATACAAGACACCAAAGAAATGTGCAGATTGCCATTCACAGGGTAACTATTCAGCCCGGATAATCCAGAACCATATACCTCCAAAACTTCCAAACGATCCGGGCAGGATCATCTCAACAAATGCATATTGCACTGACTGTCATAACAACAGCATCAATAACTTCGCATATACACGCAATGGAAGCGTGAGCCATTACGTAACAAACACTTCAATATTAAAACCAACAGTTAACCGGACCAATTTGCCCGTGTTCGGATTCTTTACCGCATCAGATGCCTCGGATCACAATAAAGAGTGCAATAATTGTCATAAGAATTATCCATTCAATCAGACATACGGGAACGCTACACAGATAGAATATGGCCATACATCAACAGCAGCATGCGACCAGTGCCATGTTACAATGAATGCCTCTGGCCTGCATGATGGTTCGCTTATTGTGCCGCAGACGTTTAATTGCCTTGATTGCCACTCAACAAACGCATCAAAATACAATGCACCCAATATTTCAGGAACCACAATGGCAGCATATCCGGCCACAAGCTGTGAAAGTAGCGGCTGCCATGGCCAGGGTGTAACAAATGGTCTTCTTGATACCCTGAATAAACATAATATCGACAGGAATTTTTCAGGCACACCAGGAACTGCAGGCACGGTTTATCTAAATGGCCAGACAGCAATTACTGTTACCAGTGGAGCCCAGGTCACAGTAGCATCAACAATAAATGACATTTCAGGAGGAAGTTATTATGCAAGCCGTGCTGGCGGTGCAGAGTATTACATAGATTCAGATCCAGGAATAGGAAAAGGCATTGCCCTGAATGCAACAGACGGTTATTATGACGCAGTAAACGGTGCATGGGAAAACGTGACCGGGACGATCGATACAACCGATCTGTCAGTTGGGACGCATACAATTCATGTGCGTGGAATGGATATCGGGAAGCAGTGGAGTGCATCTTCAAATGCGATACTGACCATTAAGTCAGGCATATCCTATATCCCATCTGTACCTGTTTCTCTTACAAATGCACAGGGGAACTTCTGGATTAACCATACATGGCAGGCTGGAACCGGGAATATTACTGACAGCTTCAACATAAGTGTGAACGGTTCATGGGTAAATGGTACAAGTATCAATTATTCCAATAATTCTGTCCAACCTCACGGATGGAGCAATATCAGTGTGTGGGCATATAACAATTCAGGCAACGGAAGTTTGAGCCTGACAGCCGCATCAGACAATATCCCGATCGCCAATAATAATCCTGTCATAGCCTGGATCGGAAACAGAACAGTTGCAGAGGGCAGCCTATTGACATTTACAGTATCTGCAACCGATATAGATTCGGATATCCTGGTTAATGCTACCAGTGCGACAAAAGGAATATTCGATCCGGCAACAGGCCAGTTCACATGGACACCCGGTTACACAGACCAGGGGATTTATATCTGGAACTTTAACTCAAGCGACAATTTCGGTGGAACAACAGACCAGACAATAACGGTGACAGTAATTAATATACCATTATCAATAACATCTTCAATACCCGTAACCGACCCCACAAGTACGGAAAG